>JADGAB010000441.1 GCA_015232245.1 Magnetococcales bacterium
CAGGTTGACATGACTGACGGTCAACTCCAAAGGAAATTTTTCTCCGTTGGCCCGAAAGGCTTCCACTTCCCGTTCGAAGAAGACCTCTCCCCGGATCGGAACGTCGAGATTTCCCCGGACGTGCCGGTCGAACCACTCCAGATAGCGGCGGATATAGCTGTCATGCCGGGACATGTGGGGTTCGGGCACCAGCATGCGGATATTGTTGCCCACCAGTTGCTGGGCAGAAAACCCGAACATCTTTTCCACCGCCGGGTTGACCGATTCGATGATGCCGATCCGGTCCGTGGTGATGATCCCTTCCACCACATTCTCCATGATGGTGCGCAGGCGCAACTCGTTGCGATGGATCAGCTCCGCGGCCAGTTTCCGTTCGGTGATGTCCTCCTTGATGGCCAGATAGTGGGTGGGCGCCCCCCGGGCATCCCGGATCAGGGAGATCGAGGCGTATTCCCAGAACAGCTCGCCGTTTTTGCGACGATTGAGAAACTCCCCGCGCCATTCATGTCTGCACTGCAACTCCTGCCACATCCCGGCATAATCCTTTTCGGACATGCGCCCGGATTTGAGAAAACGGGGATTGCGCCCCTTGATCTCCTGGAGAGAATAACCGGTGACATGACAGAATTTGGGATTGACGTATTCGATCTGATTGGCCAGATCGGTGATGATCACCGATACCGGGCTCTGTTCCACGGCGCAGGTGAGTTTGCGGAGCTCCTCTTCGGTACGGCGCCGTTCCAGGATCTCCCCTTCCAGGGCCTCGTTGGCCTGGGAGAGGCTGAGGGTGCGTTCCAGCACCCGTTGTTCCAGCAACTGGTTGGACTGACGGATCTTGTCCAGATAGACCAGCAGGGTGGACTGCTGGGCCTGGATGAACCGCTGCGCCCGTCCCACGATCACGAACAGCACCGCGTAGAGCAGCATGAATCCCCCGACGATCAGGATGATCACCTGCCAGCGGGTTTGATTGATCTGTTCAATCGTATCGGTGACATCATAATACAACTCGAAGACGCCAACGACCTGATCGTTCTTCCGCATGGGAATATAGCTGGAAATCAGATTGCGGTCCTCGATCACCCCATCAAAGGAGGCGAACTTGTTTTTGAATACCAGTTGGCTTTTCACCTCCCCCCGCAGGGCTCTTTGAAATCCGAAATTGGCGGATTGATCCTGACCGATCTGATCGGCCTGGGAAGAGTAGATGGTGAGTCCCCGGGTATCGTAGAGTTTGACCTTGACCACATCGATATCGGCCACCAGATGGCGCACGGTGAAATCGAGGGTGGCCAGCAGGGAGTGGACCTGCAACTCATCCGGGCCGAGGCGCTCCACCTCCCGCAAAAACCCCTGCAGCAGGGGCCAGAGGGTATTGGCAAAAGCCCTGGTCAAGGCTACATTCTGTTTCTCTCCCAGGTGCAACAGGCTGTCGATCTGGATCTTGTAAAAGAACCAACCGAGCAGGGATGCCACCAGGATCATGGCCACCAGGCTGGTGATGGAGAAAAAACGCACCAGAGGAAACGGTTTCGGCAGATCCGTGCGGGACGGATCCGAATTCGGCCAGGAGTTTGCAGAGGAAGAGTCGTTCATACACTTTTTTGCGCAAAGAGGGTCGAATCATGCGGACGATCAAAGCTGGCCTGTCGGGTCTGATCCTGTTTGTTCTGGTGCCATGCGCCTTTTCCGGAGACAAGGAACCTGAACACCGTTCCATACTGGCCCGGGACGGGCTCCACGACCCATCCAACCGTACCTTGACTCTGTTGCAAGATCCGGCCCGAGGTTTGAAAGATCTCCCTTCGGACCGCCGGGGCGCGGTGGACTGGGCGGCGGCGCTGCGCAAAGGGGTGATCGCGCCCCGCACGGGCATCACCGGCAAGGAGCCGATGAAACGGCTGGATTCGGTCATCATCATGACCAACACCCGCAACATGCCACATGTCACTTTCCCCCACGAAACCCACAGCCAGTGGCTTGAATGCAGCAACTGCCATTCATCGATATTTCTTCCGGTCGCCAAAGGCAATGCCATCAACATGAATGCCATTTTGCGCGGACAATTCTGCGGCGTCTGCCATGGCAAGGTGGCCTTCTCTCCCATGGTGTGCGAGCGCTGCCATGACAAGACCCATCCCGGCTCCCCGAAAGCCTGGTGGTAGCAAGATTCATTCTTGTTTACGAGAAAGCGAATGACCGGGAATTCCCGTTTGCGAGAAAACCCCAGGGTCCGTGACCAGGATGGCCGCTCCGGCGGCCAGCGCCGGAATGGCCCGCAGGCCATCTGTCAGGCCGAATGCGACGGCAACCACGTAC
>JADGAB010000442.1 GCA_015232245.1 Magnetococcales bacterium
CACTTGGGTCGGAGTGGTCGGGCTGGTTGCCGTGGTCGGTGTGGTTGGGCTCGATACCGGCGCTTCGGTCCCGGCGTCCGTCACCGTGGTCGGGGTGGTCGGGCTGGTCACCGTGGTCGGCGTCGTCGGTGTGGCCGGTTCCAAGGGAAGATCCGAGGTGATGGGATGATCAATCACCGTGGGCGTGGTCGGACTCGCCGCATGGGTGGGCGTGGTCGGACTCGCCGCATGGGTGGGTGTGGTCGGACTCGCCGCATGGGTGGGTGTGGTCGGACTCGCCGCGTGGGTGGGCGTGGTCGGACTCGTGGTGTGAGTCGGTGTGGTCGGAGTCTTGGCTTCGGTCGGCGTCGTCGGCGTGGCCGGGGCTGCGGCACCGGTATGGGTGGTCACCGTCACCTTGGGCACCGTGGGAAGCGGCACCGCCGGAGCTTCCCCTTCGAGAGTCTGGGTGGGCGCTGTCGGCGACGTCGGCGTGGTCGGAGTTGTCGGCGTGGTCGGAGTCGTCGGGGTTGGAGCCGCCGTTCCCATGTCGATCACCGGAGCCTCGGTGCCGGCATCCACCACCGGAGCCTCCGCGTGAGGCTCCGCCGTGCCTGCGTCCGCCGGAGCTTCCACAACATGAACCTCGGGAGCCGCTTTCTCTGCCCCGGTCGGCGGCGCTACCGGATCACCCACCACCGGGGCGCTCTCTTCCTGAAACGTCCCATCGGTCGTCTGGGTCTCCGTTCCTCCCCCCTGGACCTCCAGTCCGCTGCCCATCTGGATCGACCCCAGAGCCTGCAGATCCTCCTGGGTCGACTCCTGCCCGGAAAAATGCGAAGTTTCTGCTGACAGATCCACGGTCCGGGTATTCTGCAACACCGTCAAATCATCCAAAGTCTGACGGGAGTCCCCTTCTTCGTCCACCACCTGGGTGGCTTTGTTTTCGGTCTCTTCGGTGGCCATGGTCTGTACCCTTAGTCAGTGAACCCGTCTTTTTGCTCTATCTTTCAAGAATCCGACAGGTTGGTTGATGATCCGATTTTCTGGCAAATTCATGTTAATACACATTAATGAAAAGCAAGAATCACACCAAAATTAACGAAAGGAAAATTTTTTACAACCTCATTCCAACCGTTCGTGCCTGATCCATCCCAGCGGCTGCATCATTGTTCATTCCTCCTGACATCAAAAGCTTACCTGGCCCATTCAACCCTACCAGTGAAAATTTTTTCTCCGTATATACCATATCAACATTCAAACAACGTTGACAGTGCAAAATTGGCAATATGACAAACGGTAGACCTTTTCCGCTCGAAAAGGGCAAACTCACCCGGACATTCACCCTTTTCGAGCTCGAACCGCCTAACGCATCTCGGTCTGTGTAGGCAGCAAGGCCGGAGCCAACCCCTGGAAGAACCGACCCAGCACCGACCCTTCATCCACACCACGCCGCAGGTCCGCCAACTCGGCCCGGGTCACATCCCCCTGTTTCTTCACGATGCGCAACGCCGCCTTGTAAAAGGGTCCCTTGGGAAAATTGTGTCCCAGCACGGCAGCATGATTGCGGGCCTCCTCGTTCAGACCCAGACGCTGGCTGGCCAGCACCAGACTGAACAGTGCCTCTTCCACATAGGGGGTGGTCTGGAACTCCGGATGGTTGACGATCTGGGAAAAACGGCTGATGGCCGCGATATACTCCTCCCGGTCCAGATAGAATCTTCCCACCACCGCCTCCTGCTCGGCCAGACGGTTGATGCACAGCGTCAGCATGCGCTGGGCCTCCCAGGCATAGTCGGACTGGGGAAAACGGGTCACCAGCTCCCGGAACGCGGTCACCGCCTCCCGGGTCCGACCCTGATCCCGGAAAGAGTCGGTGATGCGCTGATAATGGGACAACCCCCGCATGTAGAACGCATAGGCCACATGCCGATGGCGCGGATGCAAACGGATGAACCGCAGGGTATCGTTGACCGCATCCTCGTAATCCCCTTTCCTGAAGTGGGCGTAGATCAGATTGATCTGCGCGCGGGTGGCGTAGGGGGAGAAGGGATGTTTCTGATCGATCTCCTGGAATCGATCGACCGCCACCTTGAAGCGGGTGGTCTTGAGGGCATCCATCCCTTCCCGGTAGAGGGTTTCCGGAGGTTTGGCCGGACCGGTCTCCGGAGTGGAGGCGCAGCCGGTGAGCAGAACCATCAACCACAATACAATGCCAAGCCTGTAACGAATGCCCATGATCTCTATAGTTTCCAATGCCGACAAACGCGGGGTTGCGGGAAGCGGGACTTCTTGACAGAATACTCAAAAACAGCTCACAAGTGAAAGCTCAAGCGCG
>JADGAB010000443.1 GCA_015232245.1 Magnetococcales bacterium
CGGCCATGAGCCGCTGCCATTGGGCCGGATCCAGACGCGCGCCGTGCCTGGCCTGCAGTCTGGCCTGAAGGGCGCCGAAAAGTGGGGTGGCCATGGGGGACGCGCCTGATGTCAGGTCAGCAGGGCCGCCAGACGACGCGCCACATCCCCGGGATCCTGAAGCTCCGGGGGGGTTGTCGTCTGAAACGGCGCCGAGCGGTGCTGATGACGCTTGAGGGCGTCCAGTTGATGTTTCAGGGATTTGGCCCGACCTTTCTGCAAAGCGGCCAGACGCCGGTCGGTACGGGCGGCGATCTCGCCTGCCACCAGTCGGGCCAGGGTCAGAATCTCCTCGGCCTCTCGACGGCTCGCCGCCACAAACGCCGCGGCCTGCCGATCCGCCTTCATGGCCTGATTCATGGCCGCTTCCACCCAACGCTCCTGTTCAGCCTGCCCCGAAAGCTCCCCCATGCGCGCCTCCGCCACTTTTGAGTTCAACCCGTGAGGAAAATTCTGTGCCGCCACCCCGTTATCTCTTGAGACTGCGAGTATAGCGAAAAAAAATCCTCCACGTCACGCCTGCTGGATGTTCCACCAATTTATATTCCGTTGCATGCATTGGCAAGAATAACATATAACCAATTACATACTTGAACTCCAAGCCAACGGGATACCTCCGTGACAAACCCCAACCCCGAAAACGACCACGCCAGCACCCCGGCCATCTCGCTGGATCAACCCGTGCAGATCGCCGACTCCATCTGGTGGGTCGGATCCCTCCTGGCGGATGATCCGTTCCAGTGTCATGTCTATCTGATCGTCAACGGCGACGAATCGGTTCTCATCGATCCGGGTTCCGTGCTGCTGTTTCCCACCGTGCTGGAGAAGATCAAAAAGGTCATTGCGTTCGAAAAAATCCGCTACTTCATCTGCCAGCATCAGGATCCGGACATCACCAGCGTCCTGCCGGTGATCGAGACCATGCCCAGGCATCCGGAAGCGGTGGTGGTGAGTCACTGGCGCATCAACGCCCTGCTGAAACACTATGCCTTGACCATGCCCCTGTGGTGCGTGGAAGACCATGAATGGGAACTGGATCTGGGATCACGCACTCTGCGTTTCGTCTTCACCCCCTATCTCCACTCCCCCGGAGCCTTCTGCACCTTCGACGTGGAGAGCGGCACCCTGTTTTCCAGCGATCTGTTCGGCGGCTTTTCCGACTCCCTGCAACTGTTCGCCACCGATGAGTCGTTCATGGAAGGGATCCGCTTCTTCCACGAACACTACATGCCCAGCCGGGAGATCCTCCTGCACGGACTGTTCAAACTGGAGACCCTGCCCATCCGGCAGATCGCCCCGCAGCATGGCTGCATCATTCCCGGTCAAATGGTTCCTTATGTTTTTACAAAACTCAAAGAGTTGGATTGCGGACTCTATCTGATCACCCACAGCAGTTCCAACATCCAGCGACTGGTGCTTTTGAATAATTTATTGCGCAAATCCATGGAACGCATGGTCCTGAGCCGGGATTTCGCCGAAGTGGTCAACGCCCTGCTGCAATCCGCCATGCCGCTGCTGCCTGTCAAGACCTTGCACTTTTTTGGTCTGCTTGAGGATCAAGTGATCCGCTTCGGACCCGAGACCCACTATCGGGGCACTCTGGCTCAGGCCCCCTCCCCACTCCGCTCCCGACTGGGCATCACCCTCATGGAGTGGCAGGAGATGAATCTCTCCCGGTTGCTGTTGTTGCCCGGCAACGACTTCACCGGAGAGGAACGCGACCCGGAGATCGTCCAGACCCTGGTCATTCCCCTGCTCTCCCCGGAACGCGCCACTGTGTCGGCCCTGGCCACCTTCGCCCTGACCGAGCAGACCAATCCGGACGCGGAAACTTGCCATATCCTGGAACAACTGGGACTGCCCCTCGGAGTGGCGATGGAGAGGGAACTGATCTTCCACTCCCTGAACAAGGAGAGGGAGAAGTTCTATCGGATATCCACCCGGGACCAGTTGACCGGACTCTACACCCGGTTTTACATGCGGGACGCGGTGGCCCGTCTGTGCGAACTCCACGACCGGGGACATCAAACCGGTCTGGCGGTGGCCGCCTTCGACATCGACCACTTCAAACGGGTCAACGACACCTTCGGCCATCAGGAAGGAGATGTGGTCCTCAAACGGGTCGCCGGGGTGCTGCTGGAGAATGTCCGCTCCGAGGACATTCCGGTACGCATGGGAGGCGAGGAGTTCGTGGTGTTTCTGATCGGCTCGGATCAGGCGTCCCTGCTGGCCATCACCGAACGGATCCTGGCCAAGGTGCGGGAACTGACCTTCACGG
>JADGAB010000444.1 GCA_015232245.1 Magnetococcales bacterium
AAAGGCATCGGCCAACCGCATCCTCTTCGACAACCACATCCGCGCCTATCACCAGTCGGTGCGCCTGCTGGCCGCCCAGAAGAACTTTCTCGACTACATCGCCGACTGGCCCGCCCCCGGGGAACCCCAGACCCGGATCCTGCATCACGAACGCCCCCCCGTCTGGCTGCCCCGGGCATCGGTGTTGCGGGGCTTCACCCCTCTGCCGATCCTGATTCTGCTGGATCATGCCGGCGCGGTGCGGGAGATCTACCAGGGCCAGACCGCTCCCGTACCCCGGGAACTGCTGGAACCCACTCCGCTGCTCATGGAGTTGAGCCACAACCAGTCGTTTCTCACCTCCATCGCCGGCACCCCCTATCTGATCACCTCGGAGACGCTCCTCGACCGGCAGAGCGAACCCAAAGCCACCCTCATGCTGGCAGCGCCCCTGAACGATGAATTCCTCTCCCGCCACCAGGGACCGGTGGGCCGGTATACCGGTCTGGTGGCCCTCCTGGAGGGGGAGAACCAGATCATCATGGCCAGCAATCAACCGGAACTTCTCCCTTCGGGCATTCCCCTGGCGCAAACCTCGGGACGGTTTCTGGTCTCCGGACACTCCTTCTTCGACTACGGCTCCTCGGATCTGCTGCTGCAACTGGTCACCCTGGAGTCCACCGAAACCCTGGAGTCCCTGCTCCGCTCCATTCTCTCCACCGAACGGCGCCAGCGTTTCATCACCGCCGCGGCCCTGATCATCTCCTGTCTGCTGATCATGGTCTGGATCACCCGGAACATCGAACAGATCACCCGGAACATCGTGGATTTCTCCAGAGACGTCCTGGACTCCCAGGCCCACGAACCCCTCGAGCCCCAGGACGAACTCCAGACCCTGCGCAGCCGTTTTTTCCATCTGACCCAGGAGATCATCTCCACCCGGGATACCCTGAAAACCGAACTGGAGGAGCGCAAACGGATCGAAAGCGCCATCCGCAAGCTCTCCCGGGCCGTGGAACAGAGTCCCGCCGCCGTGATGATCACCAATCCCCAGGGGCGGATCGAATACGTCAATCCCCAGTTCACGGTGCTCACCGGCTACACCTCGGAGGAGAGCATCGGACGGGATCCGGGCTTCCTGAAATCCGGCAAGACCCCGGCCTCCACCTACAAGAACCTCTGGGAGACCATCTCCGCCGGTCAGGTCTGGCGCGGCGAGCTGCACAACCGGCGCAAGGACGGCACCAGCTATTGGGAGATCAACGCCATCTCCACCATCCACGACCGGGAGACGGGCACCACCCAGTATGTGGCCATCAAGGAGGATGTCTCCCTGCGCATCGAGATGGAAAAGGCCCTGGAACAGGCCCGCGCCGCCGCCGAGGCGGCCATCCAGGTCAAGAACGATTTCATGGCCAACATCAGCCATGAACTGCGCACGCCTCTCAACACCATCATCGGCTGCGCCAATCTGGTGCTGGAAAAGACCTGCGGGGAGCTCAACAAGACCCAGCGGAAATATCTCAAGGAGGTGCTCACCGGCGCGGACCGCCTCACCGTGATGATCGATGACCTGCTGGACATCTCCCGGGTGGATACCAAGCAGTTCATTCTGGAAAAGCAGATGTTCGAACTGAAAGGTCTGGTGGAAGGGGCCGCGGCCATGGTGGCCATCGAAGCCCGCAACAAGGCCCTGGAGTTCTCCTGCACCCTCCATCCCGACGCCCCCCAACGGCTGCGGGGGGATCCGGTGCGGCTACGCCACGCCCTGCTGCATCTGCTGGGCAACGCCATCAAGTTCACCCATCAGGGCAAGGTCTCCCTCACCGTGGAGTCCGCCCCGCCCCCGGCGGATCCGGGCACCATCGTCATCACCATCGTCGATACCGGCATCGGCATTCCGGAAGAGCTGCATACCACCATCTTCGACCCCTTCACCCAGGCCGACTCCTCCCTCTCCCGTCCCTACGGCGGCTCGGGCCTGGGACTGGCGATCACCAAACGAATCATCGAACTCATGGGCGGCGTGATCCGGGTCTCCAGCCGGGTCAACGAGGGCAGCACTTTTGTAATCACGCTGCCTCTGGAGCTTCCCAGGCAGGATCTTCCCGCCGCGCCAGGCCCCGCGCCCGTCATGATTTCCTCATCTCCGGTCTGCGCCCTGCCGGGCCGCAAGGCGCTGGTGGCGGGGAAACATCCGGTCAACCGGTTGATATTGAAAAAACTGCTACTGGCCCGAGGCATGGAGGTGATCGAAGCCAGTCAATGTCAGGTGGTGGAAAGCATGATCGACGAGGCGGGTCAGACCCAGTTTGATCTGATCTGTCTGGACT
>JADGAB010000445.1 GCA_015232245.1 Magnetococcales bacterium
CTCCCCGGCCCGACAAATCCACCGCTCCGGCTCCTTTTACAGACCGGGACGATCCTCTTCATCCATATCGAGGTTGTTGAGATATCGGGTCAGGGCGCGGGCGTGTCCCACCTCCTGTTTGGCCAGATCCAGGCAATAGGTCTTGACCTCCAGGTCCACCGCCTCCTCGGCCAGCTTGGCATAGACCTGCATGGCCCGGTTTTCCAGATCGATGGCCAGACGCAACACGGCGCGAGAATTTCCGTTCTCGATGATATCCAACTCTTCCGCGGTCATGATCGGCTCGGAGGACTCTTCCAACTCCTTGAGATAGGCCTTCATGTTCAGATTCTGGGCGCACGGAGTGTTCTGGAGTCTTTCGACCAGCTCGTCGGCATGCTTGTCCTCCACGCCTCCCAGTTCCAGAAACAGCATTCTGGATTCGTCATCCTTGGTCACTTCCGCCGCCTTGGCGAAAAACGCGGAGGCGTGAATTTCGTTCCGCAGGGCCTGCTTGATGATATCGGTAGCTGTTTCCATGAATCACTCCTTGACTTGAAGAGATAACCAGATCACTCCCCGGGCCGTGGCCCACGAGCCTATACCCCTTATTAAGGCACAGATTGGATATGAATTCAATGTTTCCTCCGGTATGATGGTTCATGCTTCCTGACCACAAATTCCGGCTGCAAGGAGAAGCCCCATGTCCGAAGCCCGCTACTGGCGTTCTCTGGAGAGCGGCAGAATCGTTTGCGAACTCTGTCCCCGGCACTGCGAACTGACCGAAGGGCAACGGGGCTTCTGTTTTGTGCGGGCCCGGGAGGGGGATCGCCTGGTATCCACCACCCATGGCCGCTCCAGCGGATTCTGCGTGGATCCCATCGATAAGAAGCCCTTGAACCACTTTCATCCCGGCTCATCGGTATTGTCCTTTGGCACGGCGGGCTGCAATCTGGCCTGCAAATTCTGTCAGAACTGGGACATCAGCAAATCCAGACACATGGAGCGGATCGCGGAGATGGCCACCCCGGAAATGATCGCCCAGGCCGCCCAGCGCGCCGGTTGCCGCAGCGTGGCCTACACCTACAACGACCCGGTGAT
Source organism: Magnetococcales bacterium (assembly GCA_015232245.1). Classification (GTDB taxonomy): domain Bacteria; phylum Pseudomonadota; class Magnetococcia; order Magnetococcales; family Magnetaquicoccaceae; genus Magnetaquiglobus. The sequence continues at coordinate 1,081 of JADGAB010000445.1, forward strand.
CTTTGCCGAGTACGCGGTGGACACGGCCCAGGCGTGCCGCGCCCTCGGGGTGGCCTCGGTGGCGGTGACCGCCGGATACATGGACCCCGAGCCTGCCGCCTGGTTTTTCTCCCACATGGACGCGGCCAATGTGGATCTGAAATCCTTTTCCGAAAGTTTCTACCGGAAACTGACCGGCGGCCACCTGCAACCGGTGCTGGAGGTGTTGCGTTATCTGGCCTGCGAAACCGAGGTGTGGGTGGAGTTGACCACCTTGTTGATTCCGGGTCTCAACGACTCGGATCAGGAACTGGACGCCATGACCCGCTGGGTGGTCAAGGAGATGGGATCAGAGGTGCCGATGCATTTTTCCGCCTTTCATCCGGACTGGCAGATGCGGGAGATCCCCCGCACTCCGCCAGAGACCCTGTTCCGGGCGCGTCGCATCGCCATGGGCAACGGGGTGCGCTACGCGTTCATCGGCAATGTCAACGACTGGCGGGGTTCAAGCACCTGGTGCGCCGGATGCGGGCAACTGCTCATCGAGCGGAACGGTTACTCCCTGGGCCGTTGGGAGCTGACCGCCGACGGCTGCTGTCGCTTCTGCGGCCAGAAGATCCCGGGCCGCTTCTCCGGCGCTCCCGGCCAGTGGGGCGCCCGCCGGACGCCGATCAGGGTGGGGGCGGAAATTTGATCACCGTCCGAACGCCATCCACTCCAATTGCAACTCCCGGGGGCGCTCCTCGGCGCGGGTGATCAGCAGCAGGGTGAATCCCCGGGTGTCGATCTCGAAGGCGCTGGCCTGGAAGTGGATCCTGTCCGGACCGAGATCCATGCCCATGACCCCCAGAGTCACCCGGGGGGGCACGGCAAAAGACTGGGAAAACTCCACCCGCTGGCGAAACTCCCGCACCCGGGTGAACAGATTGGCCAAATGCCACTCCTTGTCATCCTGACGGGCCAGCACCGCGCCGCTCTCCAGGCGCTGGGGTTCCGGGAGGACGGCGAGTCGGCTCTCCAGTTGCCGGATCCGGGCGTCGAGGGCGGCGAGTTGCTCTTTGGCCGCCTCCTCCCGCAGGCGCCGCTCCTCCTCCAGAGCGTTGAGCCGGGTTTTCCAGAGCGCCGGATCCTCCCCTCCCGCCAGCCAGGCGCGCCAACTGCCGGGAGTGTCGCCCTCCCGGACCGGCAGCCCTCCCCGGGCCACCAGAATCCCGGTCAGCACCACCACCAGTGTCAGAGAGAAC
>JADGAB010000446.1 GCA_015232245.1 Magnetococcales bacterium
CGCCGCAGGCGGCGCCTTTGGGTGAGGGATACGCAAAGCTTTCCAAAAGTCAACATCCCGGAATGGGAGCGGTTTAAACGTACTCATGTCAGGGGACAACTGCCTTGGCGGTTCACAGCAGCTTTTTCAACCTGTACAGCGCCTCCAGGGCCTGACGGGGGGTGAAGGCGTCGATGTCCATGGCCTTGAGTTCCCGCACCAGGGGGGGGTCCGGATCCTGAAAGAGGCTGGGCTGAGGCAACGCCGGGGTGACGCGGCGGTCGGGCTGGTGGGGGTTTTGTTCCAGACGGGCGAGAATCTCCCTGGCCCGTTGGGTGACGGAACGGGGGAGTCCGGCAAGTTGGGCCACATGAATCCCGTAGGAGCGATCCGCGGCCCCGGGGGTGATGGCGTGCAGAAACAGAATCTGCCCTCCGGTCTCCTTGACCGTGACGGTGAGATTGATCAGACCCGGCAGCAGGGTTTGCAGTTGGGTCAGTTCGTGAAAGTGGGTGGCAAACAGGGTGCGACAGCGGATGGCGGAGTGGATCCGTTCGATCACCGACCAGGCGATGGCCAGACCGTCCAGGGTCGAGGTGCCCCGACCGATCTCGTCCAGGATCACCAGGGAACGGGAGGTGGCGTGATGGAGAATGTAGGCGGTTTCGGTCATCTCCACCATGAAGGTGGATTGGCCGCCGGCCAGATCATCCGCCGCCCCCACCCGGGTGAAGATCCGGTCGGTCAGGCCGATGCGCGCCTCTTCGGCGGGCACGAAAGCGCCGGTGTGGGCCAGCAGGGTGATCAACGCGGTCTGACGCATGAAGGTGGATTTCCCCCCCATGTTGGGGCCGGTGATCAGAGCCAGTCGTTGTTCTTCGGCCTCCAGGTCCGTGTCGTTGGCGGTGAACTCCCGGCCACCGAGGATCTCCACCACCGGATGACGCCCCTGGCGAATGTGGATCCCGGTGCCGGAGTTGATCTCCGGACAGCAGTAGTCGTACCGTTCCGCCATCTGGGCAAAGGCGGTCAGCACGTCGAGCATGGCCAGGGCATGGGCTGCGCGTTGCAGACCCGGGGTTTCGGCGGCCACTTCCGTCAAAAGAGCCCCGAAAAGCTGTGTCTCCAACTGGTTGACCCGCTCCTCGGCGTTGAGGATCTGCTCTTCCAGCTCCTTGAGTTCCGGGGTGACGTAACGCACCGTGTTGGTCATGGTCTGCTGGATGCGGTAGTCGTACGGGATCTTGGCGGTCTGGGTGCGGGGCACCTCCAGGGTGTAGCCGAAACTCTGATGATACCTGATTTTCAAGGTGGCGATGCCGAGTCGCTCCCGTTCCCGTTTTTCCAGCTCTCCCAACACCCCCTTGCCATCCACGCTCAAGCGACGGCACTGATCCAGCTCCGGATGGACGCCGACGCGGATCACCGGCCCTTCCTGCAGGCGCAACGGGGGGTCGTCGGTGAGGATTTCCTTCAATCGCCGTACCAGGGCCTCGTGACCGGTCAACAGCCTCGCCACTTCCGTCAGACAGGGGGCCGGAGAGGGATCCTGCCCGGGCAGCAGCGACACCACGGTCGGCAGTCGGGTCAGGGTCTCCCGCAACGCTCCCAGATCCCGGGGTGAAGCCCGTCCCAGCGCCACCCGACCCACCAGCCGTTCCAGATCGTATACCCCCTTGAGGAGATCCCGGATGCTTTCCCTGTGGGCATGTTGCGCCAGAAGCCAGGCCACCCCCGCCTGACGGGCGCGAATCCGCTCCGGATCCTGCAGGGGATGATTGAGCCATTGGGAGAACAGCCTCCCCCCCATGGAGGTGACGGTCACATCCAGCACCCCCAGCAGGGAGCCGCGCCGCTCGCCGCTGCGCAGGGAGATATTGATCTCCAGATTGCGCCGGCCAGTCTCATCCAGGATCATCACCTCCCCGGCATGGGTGCGGGTCAGACCGGTCACATGGGCCAGTGCCCCTTTCTGGGTTTCCCGGCAGTAGCGGATCAGCGCCCCGGCTGCGGCCATGCAGATGGGAGAGTCGGCAATGCCGAATCCCTCCAGCGTGGCGGTGCCGAAATGTTCCTTCAACAGGTCCGCGCCCTGCAGGGGATCGAACTCCCATTCGGCCCGCCGGGTGAGCCGTTCCGGATCCAGTGGCATCTCCGGGGGGGGATCCCAGCCCCGGGGGAGAATGATCTCCGCTGGATTCAAGGCCGACAAGGCCGCCGCCGCCCCATCCCAGGAGTCGGGGGTGCCCACCTGGAATTGTCCGGTGGAGAGCTCCAGCGCGGCGATTCCCGGCGACACACTCTTGTGGCGTCCCGAAGATTT
>JADGAB010000447.1 GCA_015232245.1 Magnetococcales bacterium
GAGGCATTGTACCCCCACCTGAAGCTAATTGTATTTGTATTCCCTTGATGCAATTTTCTAACCGGACATCACTGAGTTTTTGGAGACGTGGATATGCCAATTTTGCTGTCTCTATGGATGGTCGAGACATCTGCAAGCAATGGCGAACGCCGTGTGATGGTACAACCGATAGCGGTTAAACAGGATGGTTCGAGGGTTCCAGTCGTTGAACGTCAATACGCACGTTATATGAATGCAGAAACCACCACACCGATATTGACGCCGAATCAACGGCTTGATATTTTCACGCACAGTGTAGAGCCAACATTACAGCGGGAACTTAGACATAAAGGTACAGTGAATGGAGATGGCAGTTATTCATCCGAGCTGATCGGCTATGTGGAGATACTTAGTCATTCTGCATGATGTTTTGTGTAGAGATTCAGTGAATTTAATTATAATAATATTTATTTAGATTTATCTATTGGCAATTCTAACAAAGTGGATTTGAAGGCAATGAACAAGAAAAAAGAGCAGAGAATTGCCGCAAATCTCGCCAAAATGATGGCCATGCTCTGCGTCCGCAACACCCAGTTGGAGGGCCTCCACGGAGGCCGTGTCCCGGTCAGCAGAACGGGGGATTTTTCGGATGTGATGGTCATCGACGCCGACGGCAACGAGGTCCCCTGGACGGAAGTCTCCCACCTCGACGACCCCGAGATAAAAGATTTGATGAAGCAAGTCGTCAATCGGCTGTATACCTTTCATCTAAAAGCGGACGATCCTGATTTTCAGCGAATGGTGGACAGATGGGCTCCTGTTGCCGGAAGGTGGGACGAACCGGAAATCGACGAATTCTACAAGCAGAAGCTCCATGATTGATCGATCAGGACATACCCGTCGCCAAAAATTTGGCCATCAAACCCAGAACACCGGCACCTCCACCGCATTCTGCACTCGCATCGCCCGCCCATCCCTCATGGTGACCCGATCCCCCACACATTGCCGCCCCCGTCCAGCACTACCTCAACCACGCCCTGAGCCGTGGCCAGCCGCGCCGAGCTATTGGCTACCGAGACCACCCGGCCAGCCACCGCAGATCGTCCGGCCAGCATCTCGCGCAGATCAAACAATGGACTGGACATAACGCAGAGCACCTCCAGGGAGGTGACGAGTTTGGCTCCCTGCTGTATGATGTGTGGGAGATACTGGCGATTTTACCCCACCAGGACTGCCCTATCAAGGCTTCGTGGACCTCGACGAGTTGGCTGGGCATGCATCCCGATCAATGCAGACAGATGAATCCCAGTATCGACCGATTAAGAATCCCTCTATCTCCCTGGCGCACCCCTTCGGAATCTGGCAGAATTTCCTCCAAGCGACGGAATTCCCCAGTCAAATCGGGTCGAGTCCCGCGCCGTAGACCCGGATACACCGCACGGGGAGCGCAGGAGCATATCGTCTGGAGACGACAGCAATGGCGAGGCAGAACATGGCGGCGATCCCGTTTGAGCCTGCCTGATCAGGTGGCGTGTTGAATTCCCTGGCAACGGGTTGAGTCTGGCGCGCTACCTCATCACCAAAACGACAACAAAGTCACACCTGCGCCCAGATTCAGCGCATCAAACCCAAAACACAGGCACATCCACCGTATCCTGCACCCGCACCGCCCGCCCATCCCGCACGATGACCCGATCCCCCACGTTGCCGCCCCCATCCAGCGCTACTTCGACCACCCCCTGTGTCGTGGCCACCCTGGCCACCCCGTTGGTCATCGAGACGATCCTGCCAGCCACTGCAACTCGTCCGGCCAGCATCTCGCGCAAATCAGACAACGGGCTCGACATGGCGCAGCACCTCCAAGGATGTGACGAGTTTGGCACCCTGCGCGGTGTGGGAGACTCCGGTAATTTTTCCCCGCCAAGACTGCCCCATGAGCGAATCATGCACTTCCACCAACTGCCCCGGCATGAACCCGGCCCGATGCAGGCATGTCATCGATACCTCCTGGAGCGCCTCGCCTGCATCGATTTCTGCCCGACCACGAGAGCATTTCGCCTCATCGCTGCTCAAGAGCGGGTCAGAGATGTCCGCGCCCCGGAACGCCCCGTTGCCCCGTTGGCAGAAAATTTCGCCAGTGCCCAGGCTCTCTCCGGTGGTGCCGGTCAAATGGACCTGCACCGGATATTCGTCCAACCCGGCCACAGTCGAAGGCGATGACAAGCCCCAGGTACGCGCCATCGAGCGATACGTCACCCTGGCAATGGCCACACCCGCGTTCGGGACAGAAACCGTGCGATTGTCCGACTCCAGGGTGAAATC
>JADGAB010000448.1 GCA_015232245.1 Magnetococcales bacterium
GCCGCGATGGAGGCGTCTCCCGTGGCCGTCGCGCCGCCGCAACCGAACCCGACTTCAGAGTGTCCGGCCCTGCGGATTCTGCTGGTGGAGGACTCGGAAGACAACCAGTTGCTGATCCGGACCTTTCTCAAGGGGACGCCCCATCATCTGGACATGGCCTTCAACGGGGAGGAGGCGGTGGAGATGGTTGGCCAGCAGAGCTACGATCTGGTCTTCATGGATGTACAGATGCCGATCATGGACGGCTACACCGCCACCCGGCGGATTCGCGCCTGGGAGCAGGAGCAGGGACGATCCCGCCTGCCCATCGTCACCCTCACCGCCCATGCCCTGGACGGAGAGGCGGAACGCAGCCGGGAGGCGGGCTGCGACCTTTATTTGAGCAAACCGATCAAAAAACAACGACTTCTTGAAGTGATCCAGCAGTTCGGCGTCTCCCGGGCGTGATTCCGGGAGATCCTTCTTGTCAGGGAAACAACTCGGCGAACCGCTTCAGAAAGGCTTCCCGGGCCACCTCCGGTGACCAGCAGAGAATCCGCAGATCCGGCAAAGGTTCCGGCAAACCCGGCCAGGGTGTCGGCTCGGGCCCCATCAAGGCCGCTTTTTCCGTGGCCAGCAGACGCATATCCGCCAGCTTCACCGCCTCCGGAATCCGGGATTCCAGTCCGAACCGCTCCCCGATCACCCCCAAAAGCCGCTCCTCCCAGGGATGAAACGCGGGCAATTCCATCTTGACCGGCTTGGGGATGTCGGAAAGATAGGCCTCCGCCGCGTCATGGAGCAATCCCCAGCGGGCATGGGGAGAGGCCACGACACGAGAGACATGCACCGCGTGTTCGGCCACCGAATAGAAGCGCCGACAGTGACCATTGAACCGGCAGAGCATGGACAGGGCATGGGCGATGTCGAGGATGTCAATCTCCTCCACCCGGGCATCCATGGGCCAGAACTGTCGGCCTGTATAGGTCTGGATCCACGCTCCAGCGCGTTTTTCAACCATCGCAATCTCCCCTGGAGCAATGGACCGCCCTCAATGAAAACCAGGCAAAGCGAGTGGCTTTTCTGGCGCGAACGGGATAACATTTCAAAAGGACGAAAGCCTCCCTGTCCAGACTGCTTCTGCGCCATGGAGAGGATCAAACCCCTCCCTTCTCCTCACCGGTCCCGATCCATGATCAGGTTGGGATTGGCCGGATCGAGGATCTCCTCTTCCCGGCCACGGCCTGCCAGCATGCGGGTCAGGGAATCGACCAGGGGACGCTGCAAGGCGGTCGGAAGAGGCGCTGCGCCTGAGGTTTCATCCCCGGTCTCCGCAACCTTGGATGGCGATGGGTTGGGTTGCTCTTGTCCGGTCATGGCTTAAGCCCTCCTGTGTTTCCCGAGTCGGCGGCAAACGTGATCATTGGCCATGAAGGATAGCATGAGAAAGGACTCTTGAGCATGGCGGAAATCGTTCTGATCGCCTTCAACGCCCGTTTTTCCCATCCATCCCTGGGATCGCGCTGTCTGCTGGCCAATCTTGGAACCATGCGAGAGCGGGCCAGACTGGTAGAGTTCGATCTGGAAAAACGTCCGGAAGAGGCCCTGGAGAGCATCCTCCAGGAGAATCCCCGCCTGGTCGGCTGCGGGGTTTACGTGTGGAACACCCTGCTGGTCACCCGTTTCGCCACCCTGTTGAAGCGGGTCCGGCCTTCTGTCACGCTGGTGGTGGGGGGACCGGAGGCCGGGGCCGCCCTGGAGAACCATCCCCTGGCCCAACTGGCGGATTATCGCATTGTCGGCGAAGGGGAGAGCGCGTTTCATGACCTGTGCCAGGCCATTCTGGCCGGCACGCCGCCCCCCCGGGGCAGAATCGACGCCGCCCCCCCGAACCTGGAGAAAATTCAACTCCCCTACGCCAACTACAACGATCAGGATCTGGCCCATCGACATCTCTATGTGGAGTCCTCCCGGGGCTGTCCCTATCGCTGCGCCTTCTGCGTTTCGGCCCTGGACCATCCGGTGCGCCGCTTTCCCCGACAACCCTTTCTGGAGGCGCTGCAAGAACTGTTCGAACGGGGAGGACGCCACTTCAAGTTCGTGGACCGCACCTTCAATCTGGGCAAAATCCACGCCACCGCGATCCTGGACTTCTTTCTGGCCCGTATCGATACCCCGGGACTGTTCGTCCACTTCGAACTGATGCCGGACCGGCTCACCACAGAGATCAAAACCCGTCTGGCGGCCTTTCCCGCCGGCGCTTTGCAACTGGAAGCGGGGATCCAGTCTCTGGAGCCCCGGGTGCTCCAGGCCATCGA
>JADGAB010000449.1 GCA_015232245.1 Magnetococcales bacterium
AAAAATTCTTTTGTAAAGCGCGCCAAAGTCAAAAACAAAGTCAAAAACAAAAGCAAAGTCAAAACCCTGGGGGAGGAATCCCCCAGACCCCCGCTTTTTTTCACCAGTTCGCCTCTGCGAGTCAAGTTTCCTTCATCCGCACTCGGCCAGAAACGCCTCGAACTCCTGTTCGACGAAAATCGGATCCACACTTTCGTTCCAGCGGTGGTGATAGGCTTCCAGCAGACGTTCCGCCGGGGTGACGCCACTGGCGGCGGTGGCGAACAACGGCTTGAGGAACATGGTCTCATCACAGCCGTTGCCGTTCAGACAGCGCTGCGCCGCCAGACCCGCCCTGGCATGGGGCAGCACCTCCAACGCCAGATCCTGCAAGGTGCGATTGCCGGGAATCGGGGTTTTCAAGGCCAACCGGGCGACTTCCGTATGAATCGCGGCCCGTTCCGCCATGCTCCACCCTCGCACCAGCTCCCAACAGGCGGACAAGGCGTCGTCGTCGTAAAGAATCCCCTTCCAGAAGGCCGGCAGGGCGCACAAGGTGGCGGAATTGCCCGCGTCCGCCCCCCGGGTTTCCAGATAGCGTTTCAACCGCACATCGGGAAACAGGGTGCTCAGATGGGTCTCCCAGTCGGCCAGAGTGGCATACTCCCCGGGCAGAGCCGGATGCTTTCCTTCGAGAAACGCCTGAAAGGGAATCCCCGCCGCCGAATGATAATGACCGTGCCGATAGAGAAACAACATGGGAGTTGCCAGAGCATAGGCCACATAACGTTCGAAACCGAACCCCTCCTCGAACACGAAGGGCAACCAGCCGCACCGCTCCGGATCGGTGTAACGCCAGATGTGGGCCCGGTGGGAGAGATACCCGGTGGGTTTGCCGTCGATGAAGGGTGAATTGGCGAACAAGGCGGTCACCAGCGGCTGCAACGCCAGCGCCAGCCGGAATTTGGCCACCATGTCGATCTCGCTGCCGAAATCCAGATTGGCCTGCACCGTGGCGGTACGGGTCATCATGTCCAGACTCAGATGACCTTTTTGCGGCAGATAGGCCCGCATCTCCCGATAACGCCCCTTGGGCATCCACGGGATCGCCTCGAAAGGCCATTTGGGCTGGGCGCCGATCCCCAGAAAGGCGATGCCCAACTCCCGACACACCTGACCGAGCTGATGCAGATGATCGTCGATCTCCCGCCAGGCGCCATGAATTTCCTTCATGGGAGCCCCCGACAGCTCCACCTGTCCACCCGGCTCCAGGGTGATGGCCGCCCTGCCCTGCCTCAAGGCGATGGGATGACCCGCCTCCTGCTCGATCTGCCAGCCGAAGCGTCGCGCCATCCCGCCCAGCAATGCTTCCACCCCGTTGGGTCCGGCATAGGGAATCGGTTGGAGATTGTGTTTGTAGAAGCCGAATTTTTCATGCTCCGTCCCCACCCGCCAATCTCCCCGATCGGGTTTGCACCCTTTTTCCATCCAGGCGATCAGGTCATCCCTGGTCAGAGGAACGGAGGCTTCGCCCGGATCAGCCATGGCGGCACCGGAATTGCAGAGCTTGCAGCGCGATCATCCTTTTGACCCTTCCACTCCGATACCGCTAAAGGCGGCCTGATTGCATGAACACGGGAGACATCTTGCGCACGAGAGTACACCAGCCGCGTCGGCGCGCCAAGTCGTGGCCGTGTCGCCCCGTGACGTCACGCCACCAGCGTGCCGACACCCTGATCCGTGAAGATCTCCAAAAGCAACGCGTGCTCCACCCGTCCGTCAATGATGTGGGTGGCCGTCACCCCGCCACGACGGGCCGCCAGACAGGTCTCCACCTTGGGAATCATGCCGCCGCTGATCACCCCTTCCTTGATCAGCCTGGCGACCTGACCGGCCTCCAGACGACTGATCAGCGCCCCTTCCCGATCCCGCACCCCGGGCACGTCGGTCAAAAGGATCAACTTTTCCGCCCCAAGGGCCGCCGCCATATGTCCGGCCACCGCGTCGGCGTTGATGTTGTAGGTCTCACCTTTGCGGCCCACCCCCACCGGCGCCACCACGGGAATGATGTCGGAACTTTTGAACAGATTCAAAAGTCCTACGTCTATGGCCTCCACGTCCCCCACCCAGCCCAGATCGATCAACTCCTCCGGCTGATCCGCGTCGATGCCCGCCTTGCGGCGCGGAGGACGCTTCCGCGCCATGATGGTGTGTCCGTCCTTGCCGGACAGACCCGCGGCCCGACCGCCGTTCAGGTTGATCAGATTGACGATATCCTTGTTGATCTTTCCGGCCAGCAC
>JADGAB010000044.1 GCA_015232245.1 Magnetococcales bacterium
ACCAATCTGGTCAACAACGCCGTCAAATTCACCGAGCGTGGCCAGATCACCATCGCCATTGGCAAAGTGGCCGATGAAAAAGACGGGATTCGTCTGAGATTCTCCATCACGGACACAGGCATCGGTCTGACCCCGGAACAGATGGGCAAACTCTTCAACGCCTTTTCCCAGGCGGACAGTTCCACCTCCAGGAAATACGGGGGCACCGGCCTGGGCTTGAGCATCAGCAAGCGGCTGGTGGAACTGATGCAAGGCGAGATCGGTGTGGAGAGTCAGGCCGGAGTGGGCAGCATCTTCCACTTCACCGCCTGCTTTGGGGTTCGTCCGGCAGGGAGCCACGAACCGGAAGAAGATCCTGCCCGGCATCCCCTCTCTGCGGAGAGCGCCAGGATTCTCCATGGCGCCCGGCTGTTGCTGGTGGAGGATCATCCTGTCAACCGGGAGCTGGCCATGGAAATTCTGCACGGCGCCGGAATCCGGGTGGAGATCGCGGTCAACGGCGAGGAGGCGCTGTTCAAGCTCAAGGAAAAGCGTTACGACGGCGTGCTGATGGATTGCCAGATGCCGGTCATGGATGGCTACGAGGCCACACGCCGCATCCGGGAAAATCCCGCTCTGGAGAGCCTGCCGATTCTGGCCATGACCGCCAACGCCCTTGGAGAAGAGCGGGAAAAATGTCTGGAATGCGGCATGAACGATCACATTGCCAAGCCTTTGGATGTGGCGGGACTGTTCGTGACCCTGGCCCGATGGATCAAGCAGGCACGCCAGACCGATGGCGCCGATGCACAAGATGAGACCATGGAAGAGGTGACAGATCCGGGCCGCGCCCGCTTGCCCAGAATTCCCGAACTGGAGATGGATCAGGCCCTGCGCCGCATGGGCGGCAGCACCACGCTGCTTAAACGCATGCTGACCCGTTTCCACGAGACCCAGAAGAGTTTCCCCGAGCGTCTGATCACCCTCCAGACAGCCGGCAACCAGGAAACCGCCATCCGGGAGACCCATACCTTTCGCGGACTGGCCGCCAATGTCGGCGCGCTGGATCTGGTCAAAAAGGCCCGGGATGTGGAGGAGATTCTGAAATGTGACCTTCGCTCCCCGGCTTTTCCCGCCGCCATGGCAGCCCTGACACAGGAACACCGGCGGCTCTTTGCCCGGCTGGATCAAACATTTTCCGACATGAACGCTTCTGACGCCAGGAAGCCCCAGGGGTCTGTCAACGTGGATCCGGAAGCGCTCAGCCTGGAGATGCGGGAGATGGCCCATCTGTTGGGAGAATACGACTCCACGGCGGGCAACAAGGTCCACGCCATGGTGAAAAAGCTGCAGATTCTGGGTCTGGCCACCCTGGCGGAAGATCTCAGAAAGTCCATCGAACAGTATGAATTCGAAGAGTCTCTGGACATCCTGACAAAAATCGCCCAGACTTGCGCCATCCGTTTATGAAATCATTGGTGTTGAGACCAGGAGTGGAAAACCGATCATGCCATCCAGCGCCCTGCCACGGACGATTCTGGTGGTGGATGATATTCCGGACAACATTGCCCTTTTGACCGAAATCCTCAATCCCCACCACCGCACCCGGATCGCCACCCAAGGCGAAACCGCCTTGAAGATTGCCTTTTCCGCCACCCCCCCGGATCTGATCCTGTTGGACATCATGATGCCCGGGATCGACGGTCACGAGGTGTGCCGACGCCTCAAGGAGAACCCGGACACCCGACCGATTCCGGTGATCTTCGTCACCTCCAAGGACGACATGGAGGACGAACGGCTGGGTCTGGAACTCGGGGCCGTGGATTACATTCTCAAGCCCATCAGTCCGCCGATTCTTCTGGCCCGGGTGAAGACCCATCTGGCCCTGTACGACCAGACCCGGGAGTTGGAACGGCTGGTGGAGGAGCGCACCTCCGAGCTGGAGAGAACCCGACGGGAGATCATTCACCGGCTGGGACGGGCGGCGGAATTCAAGGACAACGAAACCGGCCATCATGTCATGCGCATGAGCCACTACACCCGACTGCTGGCCCAGGTTGCCGGCATGGGCCCCGCAGCCACGGAATATCTGTTTCAGGCCGCCCAGATGCACGACATCGGCAAGATCGGCATTCCGGATCACGTTCTCCTCAAGCCGGACAAGCTCGACGAGGCGGAATGGGAGATCATGCGCCGTCATCCGGAAATGGGGTGCGCCATCATCGGGGATCACCCGGACGACCTGCTGCGCACCGCCCGCATCCTTGCCCTGACCCATCACGAAAAGTGGGACGGAAGCGGTTATCCCAAGGGGCTCAAGGGGGAAGAGATTCCTCTGGTGGGCCGGATCGTGGCCATCGCCGATGTCTTCGACGCCCTGACCGCGGATCGTCCCTACAAACGGGCCTGGCTGATCGAAGACGCCCTGGGATACATCGAAGAACATGCCGGAAGCCATTTCGATCCCCGACTGGCCCGCGCCTTTCGCGGATTCCTGCCGGAGATCCTGGCGATCCGGCAACAGTTTTCCGAGGAATCCCCCTCCTGAATGCGCTGACTCCGTATTCTGCCATACGCCTGGTTTGCATGAGAAAAAAAGACATGTTCAAGCTGTTGCTACTGATCTGCGCGCTGCTTCTGCCCGCCCCCTCCCGCGCGGCGGAGAGCCATGCCAGTCATCCGGTGGGGGCGTCGGTGGAGGAGTTGCTGGCCCTGGCGAGCCGGATGAATCCGGAACTGGCCGCCGCCGCCCTGGACAACGCGGCGGCCCAGGCCCGGGTGGAGGGTGCAGACACCCTGCCCGACCCCAAATTCCAGGTCACCTTCGACGAAATCTCCAAGAACGACGCAGGCTGGCCCAGCCGGACCGGCACCTACAAATACACCCTGTCCCAGGAGATTCCCGGCTGGGGCAAACGTCAGACCCGCAGGGAGATCGCCGAGGCCGGCAGCCGGGAGGCGGCGGGAGTGCTGGAGGAGCGGGTGGCCGAAGTGGTGATGCGGGTCAAGACCACCTATGCGGATTATCATCGGGTGCATCTGTCCATGGATCAGACCCGGGAGTTGATCCAGGTGATGCGGGCCTTGGTGGAGTTTGCCCGGGTGCGCTATGCCCAGGGCATGGGAGGTCAGGCCGAGGCCACTTCCGCCGAGGCGGAACGGGGGGCTCTGGCCGTGGAACTGTCCCGTCTGGAAAAGGAGCGCCACCGGATCCGGGCTCGCATGAACACCCTGGTGAACCGTCCACCGGATGCCCCGGTGGTGGAGCATCCCCGTTTGCGACCTTTGCCCGGGGATGGGGTGTTGAACTCCGAAAAGCTCCTCGAACGCGCCCTGGTCAACAATCCCGGTCTCAAATCCAGCCAGGCCCGTCTGGAGGGGGCGGACGGCGAAAAACGGCTGGCGGACAAAACCTGGCTGCCGGATCTGGAACTGGGCTTCGGCGTGGTGAACCGCCGGGAAGAAGGGGCAAGAGATGGCTTCGAGGCCATGGTGAATTTCAATCTGCCGGTGCGCGGCGAGTGGCGCTCGGCTCAGATCCGGGAGGCGCAATTCAAGAAACAGGCGGCCCGGGAACGACTGGTATCCACCCGGCTGCAGTTGGAATCGACGCTGCGGGAGTCCCTGTTGAGCCTGGAGGAGGCCCGTCTGGTGGAAAAGAGCACCGTGGAGATCCTGCTGCCCCAGGCGCGGATCGCTCTGCAGTCGGCCCTCAAGGGGTACGAATCCGGCATCAACGAGGCCGCCACCGTGCTGGACGCGGTGCAACGGCTGAAAAAATTCCAGATCGAACGGGTCAAGGCCCAGTTTGATCAACAGGTTCGTCTGGCGGAGCTCGAACGGCTGATCGGAGGGGATCTGTGACTGTTTTCATACGCATCATCCATGGGTTGTTGTGCCTGTTGTTGACCATTGGTCTGACGCTTCCCGTCCAGGCGGCGGGTCAGGAGAAGGAGCGCAAGCTGCTTTATTACCGCAACCCCATGGGCCAGCCCGACACCTCCCCCACCCCCAAGAAAGACTCCATGGGCATGGACTACATCCCGGTGTACGAGGATGAGGTTGCCGGCTCCGGGGAGGCGCCCAACGCGGTGCGCATCAATCTGGACAAGGTGCAGAAACTCGGGGTAAAAACCGAACCGGCCTCCCGGCGCACATTGAGCCGTTCGATCCGGGCCGTGGGCACGGTGAACGTGGATGAGCGGCGACTGCATGTGATCACCCTGAAATACGAAGGGTGGATCGAAAAGCTGCACGCCAATGCCACGGGTTTGAAGATCACCCGGGGTCAGCCCCTGATGGAGGTCTACGCCCCTGCCCTGACCCAGGCCCAGGGGGAGTATCTGGCGGCGTTGCGGGCCGGAACCGCTCTGCGGGAGGCCGATCCGGAGACCCGGCGCACAGCCGAGGATCTGGCGGAAAGCGCCCTGAACCGGCTGCGCAACTGGGATCTTGCCGAAGGCCAGATCAAACGGTTGCGGGATCAACAGACCGCGACCCGAACCGTGACCGTGGCCGCGCCGGTCTCCGGGGTGATTCTGGAGAAAAGCGCCATTCAGGGGATGCGTTTCATGCCCGGAGAGATGCTCTATCGCATTGCGGATCTCTCCACGGTATGGGTGGTGGCGGATGTGTTCGAGCAGGACATGGGGGTGCTCAAGGAGGGTCAGAGCGCGGAGGTGACTTTGAACGCCATGCCGGGACGGATTTTTACCGGCAAGGTCTCCTTCATCTATCCCACACTGAACGCCGAAACCCGCACGGTGAAGGTACGCGTCGAACTGCCCAATCCGGAAGGCGCGTTGCGTCCGGCGCTTTACGCCACGGTGCTGCTGGTCGCCCCCACGGATGGAGGCAATCTGCTCACCGTACCCGATTCCGCGCTGCTGGACAGCGGTTCCCGTCAGGTGGTGCTGGTGGAACGGGGCGAAGGGTTGTACGAACCCCGCGCCGTGCGGGTCGGCGGCAAGGGAGGGGGATTCGTGGAGATCCTCGCAGGTCTCGCCGATGGGGAAAAGGTGGTGATCCGGGCCAATTTCCTCATCGACGCCGAGGCCAATCTCCGGGCCGCCCTGGGCCACTTCTCCCATTGACACCCCCCGGGGAGCCTCATGATCGCCGCCATCATTCGCTGGTCCTGTCGCAATTTGCTGTTGGTGCTCCTCGGAACGGCTTTTCTGGTTGGGGCCGGAATACACGCCCTGACCCGCATCCCCCTGGACGCCATTCCGGATCTTTCCGATGTTCAGGTCATCCTCTACACCGAATTTCCCGGTCAGGCCCCCCAGGTGGTGGAAGATCAAGTCACCTATCCCCTGACCACCGCCATGCTGTCGGTGCCCCGCTCCAAGCTGGTACGGGGATTCTCCTATTTCGGGGCATCCTTCGTTTACATCATCTTCGAAGACGGCACGGACATCTACTGGGCACGCAGCCGCATCATGGAGTATCTCAATTTCGCCGCGCGCCGTCTGCCTCCCGGAGTCACCCCGACCCTGGGGCCGGATGCCACGGGGGTGGGCTGGGTCTATCAATATGTGGTGCTGGCCAAGGATAAAACCCTCGCGGAACTGCGCACGCTGCAGGATTGGTATCTGCGCTACCACCTGGCCAAGGCCGAAGGGGTGGCGGAAGTGGCCAGCGTGGGAGGATATGTGCAGCAGTACCAGGTGATCGTCGATCCCCAGCAGTTGCAGGCTTACAAGATTCCCCTGTCCCGCGTCACCCAGGCCATTGCCATGAGCAATCGGGATGTGGGGGGACGGGTGGTGGAGATGGCCGAAACCGAATACGTGGTCCGAGGCAAAGGCTATCTGCGGGGGGTGTCCGATATCGAAAAGATCGTCCTCAAGGAGGAACGGGGCACCCCGATCCGACTGGGAGACGTGGCCCGGGTGGAACTGGGTCCGGACGAACGCCGTGGCCTGGCGGAACTCGACGGCGAAGGGGAGGTGGTCAGCGGCATCGTATTGCAGCGTTTCGGACAGAACGCCCTGGATGTGATCCGCAACGCCAAGGCCCGACTGGCCGAGGTGGCGGACAGCCTGGGGGAAGGGGTGCGGATCGAGGCGCTCTACGACCGTTCGGAATTGATTTTGCGGGCCGTGGAGACCCTGAAAACCACCCTGATCGAAGAGAGCCTGATCGTGGCTGCGGTGTGCATGATATTCCTGCTGCATGTGCGCAGCGCCCTGGTGGCCATTCTCATGCTGCCGGTGGGGGTGCTGATCGCCGCGATTCTCATGCATGGCCTGGGCATGACCTCCAACATCATGAGTCTGGGGGGCATCGCCATTGCCGTGGGCGCCATGGTGGACGCGGCCATCGTCATGATCGAAAACGCCCACAAACACCTGGAACGGGCCGATCCCCAGATTCCCCGCCATCGGGTGCTGATGGAGGCCGCCGCGGAAGTGGGTCCGCCCCTCTTTTTCAGTCTGCTGGTGATCACGGTCTCCTTTCTGCCGGTCTTCACCCTGGAAAACCAGGAAGGGCGGCTGTTCAAACCCCTGGCCTACACCAAAACCTTTGCCATGGCCGGTGCGGCTTTTCTTTCCGTCACCCTGGTGCCGGTTCTGATGCTGCTGTTCGTGCGGGGCCGAATCCTGCCGGAACACAAAAATCCCCTCAACCGGCTGCTGATCTGGCTCTATCGCCCTGTCATCCGTCTGGTGCTGCGCTTCAAGATGGTGTTCATTCTGCTGGCCGCGGGGGCTTTGGTGCTCACCCTGGAGCCGGCCCAGCGTCTGGGCAGCGAGTTCATGCCCGCCCTGAACGAAGGCACCCTGCTCTACATGCCCACCACCCTGCCCGGCCTCTCCATGACCAAGGCCGAAGAGCTGCTCCAGACCCAGGACAAGATCATCAAGAGCTTTCCCGAAGTGGCCTCGGTGCTGGGCAAGGCGGGTCGGGCCGCCACAGCCACGGATCCGGCCCCCACGGAGATGTTCGAGACGGTGATCAACCTGAAACCGGAAAAAGAGTGGCGGCCCGACATGACCGTGGACAAACTGGTGGCGGAAATGGACGCGGCCCTGCAGATGCCCGGGGTCAGCAACGCCTGGACCATGCCTCTGAAGGCCCGCATCGACATGTTGTCCACCGGCATCCGCACCCCCATCGGCATCAAGGTGTTCGGCAAGAACCTGGAGACCCTGGAACCTCTGGCCCAGCAAATCGAAGGGGTGGTCAAGGGGGTGCCAGGCACCACCAGCGCCTATGCGGAACGGGTGGGAGGAGGCTATTATCTCACCATCGATCCGGACCGGGACGCCATCTCCCGTTACGGTCTGACCATCGGGGATCTTCAGGAAACGATTCTCACCGCCCTGGGTGGCGAGACCGTCACCACCACCGTGGAGGGCCGGGAGCGCTTTTCGGTCAACGTGCGCTATCCCCGGGATTTCCGTTCCGATCCCGACTCCATTGCCCAGCGGGTGCTGGTCCGCACCGAAAGCGGCGCATCGATTCCCCTGGGACAACTGGCATCCATCCGTCTGGAAAAAGGACCGGCGGCCATCCGCACGGAAAACGCCCTGCTGTCGGTCTACATCTACATCGACATCCGGGACCGGGATATCGGCGGCTACGTGGCCGATGCCCAGAAGGCGGTCCGGGAAGGGGTTCAGCTGACCCCGGGCACTTTTCTGCAATGGAGCGGACAGTTCGAATACATGGAACGGGCCAAGGAACGCCTCAAGCTTGTCGTCCCCCTGACCATTTTCCTGATCTTTCTGTTGTTGTACTTGAACTTCGGACGGATCACCGAAACCCTGATCGTCATGCTCTCCCTGCCCTTCGCGTTGGTGGGAGGAATCTGGCTGATGGATCATCTTCACTTCAACATGAGCGTGGCGGTAGCCGTGGGATTCATCGCCCTGGCCGGAGTGGCGGCGGAAACCGGGGTGGTGATGCTGATCTATCTGGATCACGCATGGAACGACATCCGCGCCCGTCGGCTCCAGGAGAAGAGGCCCCTCACCCCAAAAGATCTCCATCAGGCCATCATGGAAGGGGCCGTGGAACGGGTGCGACCGAAAATGATGACCGTGGTGGCCATCATGGCCGGTCTGGTACCGATCCTGTGGAGCACCGGCACCGGCTCGGAGGTGATGCGTCGCATCGCCGCCCCCATGGTGGGCGGCATGGTCTCCTCCACCATTCTGACCCTGGTGGTGATCCCGGCCATTTATGGATGGGTCAAGGGGTGGCAATTGCCGAAAGATGCAGAACCGGCTGGCTTGGCACTGGGCTCCGACTGTTCTGACCGCCCTTGACTGATGCTGGCAGAGGCTGTAAATCAGCCTGATAAACATTAATGAAACCATCATCTGCCCGTCGTGCCGCGTTCAGGATGGCCCTCACCACCATTTGGTGGAGGTCCGGGCGGTGAGCCTTGCTGTGACCGTGCTGGCCAAGGGTGTCTCCCCCTTCTCCCTCAAATGGGCGGGAGTACGGACGCAATTCAGGAGATGGCGGACTTCAAGGTCAGAAAGGGCGTGAGGCAAACGTTTCTGTCGCGGTTCCCGGATCTTTTTTTCCAAACAAGAGCCAGTCCCGTCCGAGGGGCTGGCAAAATAAGAACCGGATGCCATAGTGGCTGGTCTTGAAGGTGCCCCGGGCCACTCCCTTGCCCGGAACGAAGATTGCCGCGCGGCTTTGCATCGGCATGTCAATCGTGGTTGGCATTGGCGGGCTCCTGGGGTTTTGGTTGGCCGTTGCGGGTCGATCTGCGGGGGTCGGTATCCAGGACGAGGCCAAGTTGATCCAGCACCTTGAGCCACACGATTCGCAGCTTCATCTCCACCACCAAGAAAAAAGGCGTGGAGATTGCCACCAACCACCTGCGGATGGTTGGACCCAACAAACAAGGCTCGCCCGGTTCGACCACCACCTATTTCGCCAGTTGACCAAAACAAGAACAGCCGCCCTGGGCAACCGGGGCGGCTGTTCTGGATGACCGAGTTCACCAAATTTTGTTGACTATCGCCCTGGGCAACCGGGGCGGCGATTTTTGGATGGGGTCGGGTTTACCAGCTTTTGGGCACGAAATCGTCGTCGTTGGCCAGCGTGACGCTCTCGCCGGTCTGGGCGATCACGAACAGTCCTTTTTTGATGGCAAAACGATCAGCTTCGGAGGCGATCACCATGCCGGCCACGGCACCGTTTAACGCAAAAAAGCCGCCCTCGCAGGCGGCCTTAATGTAAAGAATATTCTAATGACTTTAATTTGTGGAGCAAGTGGTACGATATCAAACACATTCTCCGTAACGAAATGTAACTGGCAAATGACGGATTAAAGAATCTGTTCGATGTTGCTCTTGCCTACCGGTTGATACAAGGTAGGGCCAACTGGATTGATATACAATGCCTTTTTCGTCTCAATTCAAACTTTCTCTGGCTCGAAACGAGACACCTGTGGACCCGCTTTTTCGACTCCCTCTTGGGTGGCAATGGATGTCTCGTCAAACTTTTCGAACGTAAACGGAGAATTGGAGAATCCGAACCAGAAAATGCCAAGGTGTCGTCCGGTCCGATCCGGGCAACCTACTCATTGCGCGAAGACCTCGTCCACGGAGTTGGCGAAGACGAAGTTGTCGCTCCAGGTCTCGATCAGTTCCAGATTCGCCGATTTTACCTTTTCGGTCACCCAGTCTGGTGTCGAGCCAAACTTGCGGCGCATCAGTTTGAGCAGCATGGAGGCGGCTTCTTCCTGTCGGCCTTCCTGTCGGCCTTCCTGTCGGCCTTCCTGTCGGCCTTCCTGCCGGCCTTCCTGGCGGCCTTTTGTAATCATATCCTGAGCGAACATGGACATCATCTTTTCTTCCTCCTCGGGACGTACCCTGCGAATAATCTCGCGCACTGTCGGTTCATCGTAGCTGCGATAGGTCTCAACCACATAACGCATGAGAAATCGGAAATCCTCATACGGAACTTCGACCAGCGCATCAACCAATAATTCTTTTACCTCGATCTGCTGCCCATCACGGGTCGCATATTTCGCTGCCAACAGCCAAGCCCGCAGGCCTGGTTGCCGGGAGAGCTGCCGGTCATCCACTTGGCCCAGATCCAGCACCGTGAAGCGAAAGTTTAGCAGATAGGGACGCCAGCCATCTTCCGCGTCCACCAAGGCCAAAAACTCATCCGGGATCCGCCATGTGGTCGCCCCATGGTAAAACACAAAGGGGACGATGGCTGGCAGATGCTCCCAATTCGGGTGCTCCCGTTCCCACTGCTTCAACGCCTCGACCAGGTATTTCAGCAATTGCCAGCCGATGCGCGTGTCGGGGGAGCTTTTGTGCTCAATCAGCACGTACAACAAAGCTGTCCGTCCAGTGACTGTCCTGACCCGGTAGAGCCGGTCCGTCAGGTGGGCACGCAAAGCTTCATCGACGAACGAACCCTCCACCAACTCCGGAGGATCGCCGGATAGCGTCTCCACCACTTCCTTTGGCAACCGTTCGCGCAGCAAAGTTCCCGCCGTTGCCGGATTGGAAAGCAAGGCCTTCAGGAATCGGTCGTGCGGGTGAATAATGTCAGCCATGCGCAACCTGTTGGAGGAATGCTCTCATGAAATCACTTTTCATTATCGCAGTATTTTTTGTTATTGAAATCTTCCGCAACCGAACCGCCTTGCAGATGGGAAATTTGGCTTTACGTCATCAACTGGCGGTTTTTCAAAGGACGAAACCCAGCCGATTGCACATTCACCCATTGGACCGCCTGCTTTGGGTCTTGCTGTCACGCATTTGGGCAGGTTGGCGTGAAGGCCTGGTCATCGTCAAGCCAGCAACGGTGATCCAGTGGCACCGCGAAGGGTTTCGGCTGTTTAAGAAATGGAAATCCCGCCGCAAACGCCCAGGCCGTCCTACGATCACAAAGGAAATCAAGGATCTGATCCGCAAAATGAGCCTTGAGAATCCCCTCTGGGGCGCGCCACGTATCCATGGTGAATTGTTGAAGCTCGGTTACCAAGTGGCAGAGACGTCTGTTGCAAAATACATGGTCAAGCCAGTCAAACCACCTTCTCAAACCTGGAAGACCTTCCTGGAAAATCACGCCAACTGTCTGGTAGCCATGGATTTCTTCACCGTGCCAACACTCTTCTTCAAGGTGTTCCACGTCCTGATTCTGCTTGACCATGAACGCCGCCGCATCATCCACTTCAACGTCACCACCAACCCGACCGCCGCATGGGTCGCCCAACAAATCAGAAATGCGTTTCCCTGGGATTCGGCTCCACGCTATTTGCTCCATGATCGGGATCCGATTTTCAGGGCAAGTGCCAAGATACTCTGAAGGCCATGGGAATCAAGGAGGTAAAGATTGCGCCAGCATCGCCTTGGCAAAACGCCTACTGCGAACGGGTGATCGGATCGATTCGCAGGGAGTGTCTGGATCACGTTATCGTGATGAATGAAGCACACCTGAGACGGACGCTGACTTCATACTTGATCTACTATCATGAAACGCGTACTCATCTGGGTCTGGCCAAAGACTGTCCTGAGTCACGGGCGGTCCAGCCAATGGGAACAGGTGACGTCATCGCCATTTCGCACCTCGGTGGACTGCATCACCAGTACCTGCGGAAAGCTGCCTGATCCCAACTCCGGTTTCGACTTGTCAAAGAGCACACCCAACTGGTGAGGTTCTGAGGTCTCTTGCCCGATGCATGAAAATTTGGGCCATGACAACCGTCCGGACCCTCAATCTTGTCTTAAGATTTTCTTGGAAATCCGCCCCAGTGTCCAGAGAAATCTATCGGCCCTATCTCCAAACGGCATGGCAATGGGGCCAAAATCTGATCGGATGAGGTTTTTGGGAAGGACACGCTCTTTTGGCTAAAGTCCGCCCAAAAAGAGTCGCCGGACGGTCAGCAGGCTTGAGACGCGCGCGAGGTTCTTTACGGGGGACTCATGATTGGGCGGCTGAGGTTTTGTTCTGTTGAGCAGAAACTCCATCACCACCCCATGGGCCTCCTCGTCGAAGGCGGTGGTGGTGCATTGGGAGCAGTCCTTGATGCCGGATTCCAGCCATACCGGGGTGCCGGGGCAGTCCGGATAGGGGTAGAGGGGACAGAAGCAGAGCAGGCAGTTGAGCCGTTTGCCTTCCGGAATCTCATGACAGGGATAATATTCGCAGGCGCGATTTTCGAAAAACCGGTGACTGAAGCGTTTGCCCATGGGGACTCTATATAAAGGAGTGACCGGGGCGAACCGATCCGCCGCCCCGGTCTTGACAGGGTTTGAACTCACTCCACCACGATGTTGGGGAAACGGGCCTCCTGGAACCCCATGCTGGCCACGCTGGCGGCGATTTTGGAGGCGATTTCAATATAGCGCTGGGCCTGGGGGGAGTCGGGACGGGCCACGAGCACCGGTTTGCCCGCGTCCATGTCCTCGCGGATGACGATATCCAAAGGAATGTCCCCGAGAAACGCCATGCCCATGGCCTCGGCTTCAATACGCGCCCCGCCATGATCGAAAATGTCAGCCCGATGACCGCACTGAGGGCAGAGATAGTAAGACATGTTCTCGATCACCCCCAGGACCGGCACATCCACCTTGCGGAACATGTTCACTCCGCGCCGCACATCCGCCAGAGCCACGGCCTGGGGGGTGGAGACGATCACCACGCCGGTGATGGGTACCTTCTGGGCCAGGGTCAACTGGGCATCCCCGGTGCCCGGGGGCAGGTCCACCACCAGATAATCCAGCTCCCCCCACTCCACGTCACGCAGCATCTGCTCCACCGCCATGCCCACCATGGGACCGCGCCACACCACCGGCTGGGACTCCTCCATGAAATATCCCATGGACATGGTGGCCAGGCCATAGGCCATGATCGGCTCCATTTTGCGACCTTCCCCGGGTTCGGGTTTGTCGGTCACATCCAGCATGCGGGGCAGGCTCGGACCGTAGATGTCCGCGTCCAGAATTCCCACCGTCGCGCCACTCCGGGCCAGGGCCAGAGCCAGATTGACCGCCGTGGTGGACTTGCCCACCCCACCCTTGCCCGAAGCCACGGCGATGACGTTCTTCACGCCCGGGATCAGGTCGGTATTCTCTTTTTTGGCCGAGGCGCGGACCTGAGCGGTCATCACCACCTCGACCCGTTCCACCCCGGGCAGGGCCGCCACCACATCGTGGGCCTGCTGCTGCAACAACCCCTTCACCGGACAGGCGGGAGTGGTCAACTCCACCTTGAAAGTCACCCGTCCTCCGTCGATGACCAGATCCTTGACAAAGCCCAGACTGACGATGTTGCGCTTCAGATCCGGGTCGATGACTTTCTTTAATGCTTCCAGTACCTGCTCTGCGACGATGTACGACATGGGTTCCTCCAAGGAGTCTTCGGGATTTGTAACATATTGTTACATCTATAAAAAGATATAATTCTGAACGAATTTTCCTTGCACGTCAAGTCATGTTGCACTGCAAAATTCATGCCTGTGAGAAATTTTTCATTGCCCATCTTCCTGAATTAGATGTATCTAATATTCGCCCCTCGTCCGGGGTCTCGACGTGAGGGCGTCGAAACCCGAACCGATCATGCAACTTTCACCTCAAGGTGCGCTCGCCATGACAGATTACATCATGATTCTGGTCAGCACGATTCTGGTCAACAATTTTGTCCTCTCGAAATTCCTGGGAATCTGTCCATTCCTCGGAGTCTCCAAAAAAGTGGAGACCGCCATAGGCATGGCCTACGCGGTGGTGTTTGTCATCACCCTCTCCTCGATGATCACCTGGCTGACCCAGCGCTACATCCTCGATCCTCTGGGTCTGGACTATCTGCGCACCCTGTCGTTCATTCTGGTGATCGCGGCCCTGGTGCAGTTGACGGAAATGATCGTCCACAAAACCAGTCCGGCACTGTACGACTCCCTGGGAATCTTTCTGCCGCTGATCAGCACCAACTGTGTGGTGCTGGGGGTGACCATCATCAACATTCAGAAGGAGCTCAACTTCCTTCAGGCCACCACCAACGGATTTGGCGCGGCAACCGGTTTCGGGCTGATCCTGGTTCTGTTTGCCGGCATGCGTGAACGCATCAATCTGTCCGATGTCCCCATCCGCTTCAGGGGCGCCCCCATCGCACTGATCAATGCCGGATTGCTCTCTTTGGCCTTCATGGGCTTTGCGGGCATGGTCAAATAGTTCTTCTGCAAAATCAAGCTTACAAAAAAAAGCGTTCGAAAGGAGAATGCCATGATCGAAGCGGTATTGAGCATGGGTGGCATGGCCCTGGTGGCCGGTCTGGGCCTCGGCTACGCCGCCATCAAGTTCCATGTGGAAGATGACCCACTCGTCAAGAATCTGGAGTCCGCCCTCCCCTCCACCAACTGCGGCAACTGCGGCTATCCCGGCTGCCACGCCTATGCCGAAGCGCTGGCCGGTGAAGAGCCCGTGTCCATCAGCCTGTGCAGCCCGGGGGGGCAGCAGTCCATGACCGCCCTGGCCACCATTTTGGGGGTGGATCCCGTGGCCATGGAAACCCATGGCCCCCGTACCGCCTACATTCACGAAGCGAAATGCATTGGCTGCACCGCCTGCATCAAGGCATGTCCGGTGGATGCCATCGTCGGTGCCAACAAGCAATCCCACACCGTGGTCACCGAAATGTGCACGGATTGCGAAGCCTGTGTGGAACCCTGCCCCGTGGATTGCATCGACATGGTTCCCATCCCTACGACCCTCTACAACTGGCACTGGACCAAACCATCCAGTTTTCACGCGGTCCATTGAATTGAAAAGACCATCCGATCCATTCCGACCGGCAACGTTCGAGGATAACGAGGCTTAAATCATGGGAATCCTGACCCTCAACCTGAAAAAATTCCATGGTGGGGTGCATCCGCGGGAGAACAAGGATCTCGCCAAGCACTGCGCCATCGAAACCATACCATTGCCCGAACGGCTTTTCATTCCCTTGCATCAGCACTCCGGCGCCGCCTGTGATCCCTGCGTGGCTCCCGGCGACCATGTGTACAAGGGACAGGTCATCGGCAAATCCATCGCCAACGTTTCCGCGCCGGTACACGCTTCCACCTCCGGCACCATCGAGGCGATCACCGAACATGTGGTGGGACACTACTCCGGCCTGCCTTCTCTGAGCGTGACCCTGCTCCCGGATGGCAAGGACGAATGGGATCCATCCCTCAAGGGACTGGAAAGTCCCTTCACGGCAGACTCCCAGACCATCCGCAACATGGTGCGGGATGCGGGCGTGGTGGGTCTGGGAGGAGCGGTCTATCCCACCCACGTCAAACTCGCCCCGCCCAGGGGCAAGCCGGTTGGGGTGATGCTCATCAACGGCGTGGAGTGTGAACCCTATATCACCAACGACACCCGCATCATGGAAGAACGCCCCACGGAGGTCATCGAAGGCGCTCAACTGATGATGCGGGCCATCGAATGCACCGGCTGCCTGATCTGCATCGAGGCCAACAAGCCCGGCGCCATCCAGACCATGCGTCAGGCCATCAAGGAGCTGCCCAATTTCCGGGTGGTGGTGCTGCCGGTACGCTATCCCCAGGGGGCCAAGAATCAGCTCATCGAGGCAATCACCCACAAACAGGTTCCCTCCGGCGGACGCTCCACGGATACGGGTGCGACGGTACAGAACGTGGCCACCGCCGCTGCGGTCCGGGATGCCGTGGTGCTGGGACGGCCTCTGATCCGGCGCATTGTCACGGTTTCGGGACGGGGCGTCATGCGCCCGGCCAACCTGGATGTTCCCATCGGCACTCCGTTCCAGGATCTGATCGACCACTGCGGCGGTCTCAAACCCGGTGTCCGCCAGGTGATCATGAACGGCCCGATGATGGGAACCGCCGTGAGCGACCTGGAAAGCCCGGTCGTCAAATCCACGGCAGCGCTGCTGGCCCTGATGCCGGAAGAGGTCAACGACTCCCCGGAACAGCCCTGCATCCGCTGCGGCAGTTGTCTGGATGTCTGCCCGGTGGAACTGACCCCCTGCGAAATCATCTGGCGGGTCAAGAACGATATGGTGGACGATCTGCCCGAGGTGCACATCAAGGATTGCATCGAATGCGGCAGTTGCGCCTACGCCTGTCCGGCCAATATTCCTCTGGTTC
>JADGAB010000450.1 GCA_015232245.1 Magnetococcales bacterium
TGGAATCCAGGGCGCGAATCTTTTTCAACCACTCCCTGACCTCCGCAAACCTGCTCTCCTGCTCCAGGGAACCCGCCAGCCGCTCCATGGCCGTCAGGTGGGACGGCATCTCCTCCAACACCCGACGCAACCGTTTCTGTTCCAGATCCAGCCGCCCCATCTCCCGGTGATAGGCCGCCATCTCCAGCAGAGCCGGAACATAACCGGGCCGGGCGCGCAACGCCTGCTCCAGGGCAGTCTCCATGTCGCGCAGCGCGCCGAGTCGCCGGAACAACAAGCCGCGATTGAAATGCACCTCCTCGGGCGTGGCGAGATTGCCATCTCCCAAAGCCGCATCGAAGGCCACCCGGGCATCCTCCAGCCGGTCCAGCCGCAGACAGGCCACCCCGAGATTGTTCTGAATCCGTCCATCTCCCGGACGGATCCGGCGCGCCTGTTCCAGAACCTCCACCGCCTGCACCGGACGATCCGACTGATCATACGCCATACCGAGGAGCAAAAGCACGTCCGCATCGTCGGGACGCAACTCCCGGGCCCGACGCAAGGCCGGCAGGGCCATCTCCGGCACGCCCCGTTCCAGATAGGCGCGACCTTTTTTCAGGGCGATCGGGAACGACTCCCCTTCATCCGCGCCCCGCTCCGGCCCCCCCGCGCAGCCGGCCACCACCACCCCGACCAGAGCCAGCCATGCGAGCCCTTTGCCGCAACGGCCCGTCATGGGATGCGGAATCCGTTGGTGATGGGATAGCGCCGATCCTTGCCAAAGGCCCGCCGGGTCACACGCACGCCGGGAGCGGCCTGACGCCGCTTGTACTCGTTGCCATCCACCAGACGGATCACCCGCCGGGCGGTCTCCGCGTCGATGCCCCGGGACACGATCTCCTCCAGCCCCTCTTCCCGCTCCACGTACATCTCCAGAATCCGGTCCAGCACCGGATAGGGGGGCAACGAATCCTCATCCTTCTGATCGGGTCGCAACTCGGCGGACGGGGCCCGTTCCAGCACCCGTTCCGGAATGGGCGGCACATCTCCCCGCGCTTCGGCCCAACGGTTCCTGGCCCGGGAGAGGGCGTACACCCGCTCCTTGAGCAGATCCTTCAAAACCGAATACCCTCCGGCCATGTCCCCATACAGCGTGGCATAGCCCACGCTCACTTCGCTTTTGTTGCCCGTGGTCACCACCATGCCCCCCTTCTTGTTGGCCAGGGCCATCAACAGGGCGCCCCGGATCCGGGACTGGAGATTCTCCTCCGTGGCGTCCTCCGGCAGACCGGCGAACTCATCGGCCAACTGGGCGCGAAAAGCGTCGAACATCGGTCCGATCTCCACCTGTCCCAGGCGGATTCCCAACCGTTTGGCGATGGCGCGGGCATCCTCCAGGCTGGCCGTCGAGGTGTAGGCCGAGGGCATCATCAGGGCATGAACCCGTTCGGCGCCCAGGGCATCCACACAAATGGCCGCGGTCAAGGCCGAGTCGATCCCCCCGGAGAGCCCCAGCACCACGGTCCCAAAGCCGTTCTTGGCCACATAATCCCCCAGTCCGGTGATCAGCGCCTGATAGATCTCCGCATCTTCGGTCAACTCCTCCGCGACCATACCCGGCAGAAACTCCACCCCTCCCCCCGGCGACCGGGTGACGGACAGCAGGGTCAGCTCCGACCGGAACGCCGCCGCCCGCACCGCCACGGCGCCGGAGCGGTTCATGGCAAACGAGCCCCCGTCGAAGACCAGTTCGTCCTGCCCCCCCACCATGTTGACATAGATCACCGGCAGCGCGGTCTCCACGATGCGATGCCAGGCGGTCCGCTCCCGCTCCCGCTGCTTGCGGATGTGATACGGGGAGGCGTTGATGTTGATGATGAACGCCGCCTCGGTTTTGGCCAGTCGGGCCAACGGATCCCCGGTGCGCCACAGATCCTCGCAGATGGTGATGCCAAAGGGCATGCCGCCGAAAGGAAACGCCCGCACCTGCATGCTGGGCTCGAAATAGCGCTGTTCGTCGAAAACCCCGAAGTTGGGCAGCCAGCGTTTGCCGGCGAATCCCTCCTCCCGGCCTTCGGTGACATACACCCCGGCGTTGATCAGGCCGTGGACCCCCTGCCGGATGGTTCCGTAGACCGAAGCGATTTCGAGTTCCTTGAGCGCCCGGTGCCACTGCTGCTCCACCTCCCGCAGGCGGTCGAGAAAACGGGGCTTGAGCAACAGATCCTCGGGGGGATAACCGGTCAGGACCAGTTCCGGAAAGATCACCAGCTCC
>JADGAB010000451.1 GCA_015232245.1 Magnetococcales bacterium
TTCGCCCCTGGACCCCACCAAGGGCTTCGCCCCTGGACCCCACCAAGGGCTTCGCCCCTGGACCCCACCAGGGGGATGATCCCCCTGGACCCGCAATCATTAGATATTCATTTCAATCGATTGGAGGCCTTCAAATGGACCATCAATACCGATATGGATGCCGGGGTTGCTCCTGGCACACGATAGGCTTGACCTAGCGTACGCGGCTGAATTTTTTTCCATTTCTGCTTCAGTTCAGTGGATAATCCCGGCACATCATCCCAATCAAAATTCTCTGGCAACTGGATGGCTTCAGCCTTGCGAAACCGCTGCACCTCCTCCTGCTGACGGGTCAAATACCCTTCATAACCTGCCTCAATGGTCAAGACATCCTTGATCTCCTCCTCAAGCTCCATCAATCCGGCCTGCTGGAACACCTCCCCTGCCCTGCTCTCCTCTCCACGCAACCACTCCCAGGCGGTTTTTCGATCCCGTCCATTTATCAAGCCAGTTTCATTCAATTGGATTCTGGTACCGTGAAGCGTTGTCCGTGCATTCTGGATAGATTTCTGCTTTTTTTGAAATTCTCTCCATCGAGTCTCGTCTACCAGGCCGATGGCATGTCCCAAAGGCGTCAAACGGGCATCCGCATTGTCGGCCCGAAGCAACAAGCGAAATTCCGCCCGGGAGGTGAACATTCGATAGGGCTCATCCACGCCTTTGGTCACCAGATCATCGATCATCACTCCCAGATAACTCTCCGAACGATCCAGTCGTACCGGAGGAAGTTCCCGATGATAACGCACCGCCTGAATCCCTGCCACCAATCCCTGGCCTGCCGCTTCCTCGTAACCGGTGGTGCCATTGATCTGTCCAGCCAGATAAAGCCCCAGGATTCCCTTGACTGCCAAAGTATCGTCCAGCTGGGTTGGTTCCACCATGTCATATTCAATGGCGTAGCCGGGACGGATGATGGTTGCCTTTTCCAGACCATCCATGGAGTGGATCAAGTCATGCTGGATATCGATGGGCAGGCTGGTGGAGATGCCATTGGGATAGATCTCCTGGGTTCTCCAGCCTTCCGGTTCCAGAAATATCTGATGCCGATCCCGTTCTTTGAATCGCACCACTTTGTCCTCAATGGAGGGGCAGTAGCGCGGGCCGATTCCTTTGATCTGACCTGAGTAGAGGGGTGCCCGATGCAGATTGCTGGTGATCAGTTCATGAGTTCTTGGATTCGTGAAAGCAATATGGCAGTGGACCATCGGGCGTTGAATGGTCTTGTGCATGAAGGAGAAGGGGACGGGAGGATCTTCTCCGGGTTGTGGTTCCAGCTTTGACCAATCGATGGATCGGCCATCCAGGCGAGGCGGAGTACCGGTTTTCAATCTGGAGATGGTCAGTCCCAGGTCACGCAAGGAATCGCTCAGGCTCATGCAGGCGGCATCACCCAAGCGACCCGCAGGGAAGGTGCGTTCTCCGATATGCGCCAATCCGCGCAGAAATGTTCCAGTGGTCAGAATGACCGCAGAGGCGTGGCAGGCATACTCCCAATCGGTCATGACCCCTTGCACCTGATTGTTTTTTACAATCAGGCTGACAGCCTCTCCCTGACGCAGCGTGAGATTGGGTGTGGCTTCCAGTGCGGCTTTGGTCTCCCGACGGTAGTCCAGTTTATCCATTTGGGCGCGGGGGCCACGGACTGCCGCTCCTTTGCTGCGGTTGAGGATACGGAAGTGGATTCCTGCCTGATCGGCCAGTTTTCCCATGAGGCCACCCAGGGCGTCGATTTCCCGGACCAGATGTCCTTTACCCAATCCTCCGATGGCTGGGTTGCAGGACATCTGACCGATGGTGTCGAGGTTATGGGTCAGCAAAAGGGTATGAGCGCCCATCTGCGCTGCGGCGTGGGCGGCTTCGCAGCCGGCATGTCCGCCGCCAACAACGATGATATCGAAATGGTGGGTACCAGGCATGGTTTCATGGGGGAGGTAGTGGTTTCACGTGAAACACGTTGTAGCGGAGAATACTATCAAAACCTAGCCGGTCGGGCAAGGTATGGCGAAGTCTGGAAGGGTAATGTCGTGTTGAGATGTAAACTGTTGAATGACAGAGTGGGAGTTTGGGGGGCTTCCCTCAGGATTTTAAACCACTTCCATTTCGGGATGGTTTGTTTTACTGATAGGGGTCCAGGGGGATTATCCCCCTGGTGGGATCCAAGGGCAAAGCCCTTGGGACTTTGCTTTT
>JADGAB010000452.1 GCA_015232245.1 Magnetococcales bacterium
AGGCTCCGATAGGCCAGCGTCAAAGGAATCAGCCGACTGGCGGTCTGTTCCGCGCAGCCGTAGGGGTAGTCGATGAGTTCCGATGCCACCCGCCACCAGTGGGCCGCGCCGTCTCCGGCCAGGGTGGCCTGCACCTCCCGTGCCCCGGCGGGCAGAATCAAGGGGGTGGTCGGTCCGGTCAGCGGCAGCGTGATCAGACCCTCCCGGCTCCAGGACACAGGGAGCGCGGTGATGGGTACCTGCAGACGGTCCACCTCCTGATCCCCAAGCAGCAGGGTCGCCTCCACCTGCTGATCCCCCCGGATGGTCAGCGGCAGAGGCACTGGATTGCCGCCTGGCCGCAGGGTGAGACTCCGCTCCTCGGTGGTCTCGCCACTCTTGAGCCGGAGTTTGCCGGTCAGGGGGGCGTGCTCCATGTTGAAGGCCAGAAGCATCCCCTGCACCGTGTCCCCGATCCGGTAGCGGGTGGGGGCGGTCCATTTGAGATAGGCGGGTTTTTCCGCCACCACCTCTCCGGTCTGCTGACCGGTCCCGCCGGCGGGCGTGGTGGCCCGGGCGGTGATGCGCCAGCGGGTGATGGAGTCGGGCAGCTGGAATTCGAAGCGGGCCTTGCCGTCCGGGCCGGTGCGCAGATGGGGCAGCCACAGGGCGGTATCCAGGTTCTCCCGGCGGGGACGCTCCAGCAGCTTCAAGGGCCGGTGGTAGGAGGCGGCGCTCTCCTGATCCGGGGAGACCACCGCCTGATCATACGTGTGAAACTGCAGACTGGAATGGGTGCGTACCTGATTGCGGCGCAGATGACCGAAAAACTCCCGGATCTCCGGGGCCAGCTCCGGCTGGAGCAGATAGACCGCCTCATCCACCACGCTTACCGTCAGATCCGCGGCGACTCCCTGACCGGCCACCGAAGTGGCCACCTCCACCGCCACCCGTTCTCCGGGCCGGTGGCGGGTTTTGTCCGGGGAAAGCGCGATGACCACCGGATCGGTCTCTACCAGGATCCCCTTGTTCTGGAAGAGATAAGACCCTTCTGCCACCATCAACGCCGAAAAGGTCAGATTGGGCTGGAACAGCGCCGTGACCGGGATCTCCACCTCCCATTGCCGGTCGTTCTTGCGGGCAAGCCGCAACCAGTCGGCCCCTTTGGACAGCAGCGCCGCGTGATGCACCCGGTCCCGCTCCAAAGTGAGCAGCGCCTCCCGGACCGGCGCCGGAAAGGTGATCAGACCATGTACCGTCTCGCCGGGGCGGTAGCGTTCCCGATCGATGAGCAAAGTAATGGCCCCCCTCTCCCCATGAATGCCCGCTCCCCCCACCCAGTGGGCCAGGGTGCCCAGGGTCTGGTTTTGGCCATCCCGGAGCGTGACCGCCCAGGATCCCGCCTTGTCGAAACGGACTTCGAAGCGCTCGCCGTTCACCGGGCCTTCCAGCCGGGATCGATCCTCCAGACAGATCGCCTGCCAGCGGATTCCCTGGGCGTCCGGGGAGGGGAGTTTCTTCAAGGCGAAATGCACCGTCTCCCCGGGACGGGAGAGTTGCCGGTCGCTTTCGATGAGAAATGAGGCCGTGGCCGGTTCGATGAGAATCTCCCGGGTGGTGGAGACCCGGTAGGAGGAGCCGTCGCTGCCGGCCACCCGCAGGGTGTAGCGGCTCGCCCGGGTCGCGGCGGGCAGTTCGAAACGCGCCTCTCCCTGGGCGTCGGTGCGCAGCTCCTTTTTCTCCAGGGCCACGGGAAAGCGTCCCTGCTGACGCAGCGCCTCGTCGCTCAACGCCAGATTCCGGGCCCGCAGGTTCAATTCGAGCGTGAGATTCTCCACCGGTTGCCCTCCGGGATAACGGGCGCGCAGGGTGCCGGCGATGCTCTCCCCGGTCTGGTGGCGCTCCTTGTCGAAGGTCAGGTCCAGGTCGTAATGGGGCTTGGCGTAGCGGGCCACCCGGAACGATGCCCCGTAGGGCTCCCCCCGATAGGTCATGCGCAGGGTATAGCCCCCCGCCGGGGCCTGTTCCGGCAGACGGAAGCTGCCATCCCCGCCGGTGACGGGATCCAGATGAAAGGTGGTGGATCCCACCGGAGCGCCGTTGGGATCCAGGGCCACCAGAGAGACGGGACCGGCCTCCAGAGGGACCGAATTCCGGGCATCCTGGAAATGCCGTCCCACCAGCTTGAAGTACACCAGATCCCCGGGACGGTAGAGGGGCCGGTCGGTGAAGG
>JADGAB010000453.1 GCA_015232245.1 Magnetococcales bacterium
AAGATCCCCTCGCCCCTGCCCCACAAATCCGCCGGGTTGGCCGAATTGGCCAAGATCTACGAAATCCTGGAAGAACACCCCCTGGATGTGGAAACCAAAGCCAAGGAGGTGGTCCCTGAATAAGGGATCCGCCCAAAGGAGACCCCCCTCATGAGACTCGCTTTTGCCTATTATCCCGGTTGCGCGGCCAAACAGGTGCAAAAAGAGGCGGATGTCGCCGCCCGCGCCGTGGCCGAAGCCCTGGGCATCACCCTGTACGACATGCCCCGGGCCACCTGTTGCGGCGCGGTCAGCCTGCGGGAGACCAAACCGGCCTTCTCCCTGGCCGTGGCCGCCCGGATTCTCTCCGAGGCCGAGGAGAAGGGACGCCATCTGGTGACCATCTGCAACACCTGTCTGCAGACCCTGACCCACGCCAACCACCGTTTCAAGAACGAACCGGAACTGCTGGACAAGATCAATCACGTGCTGGTCCAGGCCGGCGTCCGGGCCTACAAGGCGAGCATCAACGTCTATCATCTGCTCTGGGTGATCACCGATCAACTGGATCCGGAGCAGGTCCAGGCCAAGGTGGTCAAGCCCTTAAACGGACTCCGGGTGGCGCCGTTCTACGGCTGCCACAACCTGCGGCCCGAAGAGATCTTCGATGCCAAGGCCGGAGAGAAGGCGGATCATCTGGACCGGCTGATCACCCTGCTGGGTGGACAGCCGGTGGCCTACGACGGTCATGACAAGTGTTGCGGTTTCCATGTGATGCTCTCCGACAAAACGGAAATGCGCGCCATGGTGGCCAAGAACTGTCTGAACGCCAAAAAGGCCGGCGCCGAGGTGATGATCACCCCCTGCACCCTGTGCGACATGTCCATGGGATCGTTCCAGAAACCTGCGGAGAAGGTGGCCGGACAGGCCATCGAACTGCCGGAGATGAACTTTGCCCAACTGATCGCCGTGGCCATGGGACTGGAGGCCAGCGCCGGACTCGACCGGCTGCACGTCCCTCCGCAAGCGGCCCTGGCGGCCCACGGCCTGCGTTGAACCCGAGCGGTTCCGATCCTCTGGCCGCAACCGCGCCGCAGCCGCTCACCCCGGCGCGGTTGCGGGAGGGGATCTGTTTGGTGGTGGATTTTCCGGAACTGGGCACCCCGCTGCTGTTCCGCAATCCGGCAAGGCTCCTGGAGGCCCGACGACCGGAGCAGGTGCTCCCGGTGATCCGCGAGGCGGAAGCGGCTGCCCGGGCAGGGCTTTGGGTGGGAGGATTTCTCGCCTACGAAGCCGCCGCCGCCTTTGATCTGCCCGTCTGCGCCCCGCCCGCCGGAACCGACCCCCCCCTGGCCTGGTTCGCCCTCTTTGCCGCCCCTCCCGTGGCGGCCCTCTATCCCGCCTCCCCCTCCCCTGCCCCATTCCTGACTCCCCCCCTGCCGGGCATCTCCCGGGAGCGGTTCGAGGATGATCTGGCCGTCATCGCGGAGCGGATCCGGGCCGGAGAGAGCTATCAGGTCAACTACACCCTGGAGGCCCGGCTGCCGGAGGTCGCCGATCCGGCGGAGCTGTTTCTCCTGTTGCAACAGCGCCACCGTTTTCCCCGGGCCATGTGGATCCAGGGAGAGGGGTGGTGTGTGGCCTCCTTCTCTCCAGAGGGGTTTCTGGAACGGCGCGGCGCCACCCTGGTCACCGCCCCCATCAAGGGAACCCGGCCCCGCTCCGGGGAGCCATCCCGGGACCGGAGGCTGGCCCGGGAACTGGAACTGTCGGAAAAAGACCAGGCGGAACACATCATGATCGTGGACATGGCCCGCAACGATCTGGGCAGAATCTGTTGTCCGGGAAGCGTGGGGGTGGAGAGCCTGGCGGCCAGACGCTCCTTCTCCACGGTGCACCACCTGGAGACCCGGGTGACGGGAAAGCTCCGGCCCGGGGTGGATCTGGCGGAAATTCTGGCCGCCATGTTCCCCCCCGCCTCCATCACCGGCGCGCCGAAGCGGCGCACCATGGAGATCATCCGGGCGCTGGAGCAGCGCCCCCGGGGGGTCTACACCGGCGTCATGGGTCTGCTGACACCCGATGACACCTGCTGGCTGAACGTGGCCATCCGCACCGTGGTGCAAAGCGGCCAGGAGAAGTGTCGGATCGGTCTGGGCGGGGGGGTGGTGGCCGACTCCCTCCCCAAGGCGGAATGGAACGAGGTGGCGGACAAG
>JADGAB010000454.1 GCA_015232245.1 Magnetococcales bacterium
GGGCCCCACCGCTTAAGCGCACCTGCGAGGTCAGGGTCTCTCCGGCATCGATGTCGGCAAAGTGACCCGTTCCGGTGATCAGACTCAAAGGAGCATCCACCTGGACATGCTGTTCGTCCAGGCTCAGGGCCACGGTGGGGGCGTCGTTGACATTGGCCACCACCACCTGCCAATCCACGCTGGCCGTCGCTCCCCGGGGATCCGAAGCCGTGACCCGCACCAGCCACTCCCCCACGAAACTGTTGCCCGCCTTGCCGCTCAGACTCTGGGTGACGGGATCGAAATGCAACCAGCCGGGCAGAGGATCCCCGTTGGCCAGAGTGGCGGAATAAACAAGCTTGTCTTCGCTGTCGCTGTCGTGGAACAACCCGACGGGCAGCACGGCCAGAAACTCCGCATCCTGGTTCACCTCCAGCCGGTCGATGGTCCGCAGGGCTTCCGGGACATGGTTGGGATGGGTGACGGTCAGATTGAACAGCGTGGCCACGCTGGCGCCACTGGGATCCGTGGCCGTGACCCGCAGGTTGAGCGTGCCCGCGTCCGCATCCACCGGGGCGCGCAACGACTGGAACAGACCCGTGGCGGCATCGAAACCCAGCCACTCCGGCAAGGCTCCTCCGCCGATACGGGTGGCGGTGTAGTGCAAAGGATCCTGATCCGGATCCTGGAAGACATTCGCAGGCACGACAAAATGAAAATCGGCCCCGAAGTCCGCATACTGGTTGGCAATGGGCGTTTTGACCACCGGGGCGTCGTTGACGTTGGCCACCACCAGGGCAAAATCGCTGGAAACCGTCGCGCCACGCGAATCCGTGGCCGTGACGCGAAGCTCCAGCGTTCCCACCTGGGCGTTGCCCGGATGGGCAAAAAAGGTTCCGGTGGCGGCATCGAAGATCAACCAGGCGGGCAAGGCCGAGCCATCCTTGAGAACGGCGTTCAGTTTCAAATGGTCGTGGGCGTCTTCGTCTGCGAAGGTGTTGGCGGGCAGGGTGAAGAAAAAGATCTGATCCTGGGCCACCTGTTGATCGACCAGGGCATGGGCCACGGTGGGGGCGTGATTCCTGGGCAAAACATTCATCACGAACAGATCGGTGGCGCGCAACCCCCCGCCATCCGTGGCCACCAGCTTGATGGCCTGGGGACCGGCATTGGTCGCCGCCTTGGTGGAAAAGAAGGTTCCGGTGGGAGCGTCGAACTGCAACCAGCCCGGCAGCGGGGAGCCGTTGGCCAGGGTCGCGGTCAGCTCCAGGGAATCCCCGGCATCCGGATCCTGGAAGGAATCCAGGGGCAGTGAAAACGAGAACGCCTCCCCCTCCTCCACCTCCTGATCGACAGAAGGATGCACCAAAAGGGGCGCATCGTTGACATTGACCACCTGCACATTGAAGTCACCGCCAACCACTCCGCCCCGTCCGTCCCGGGCCACCAGATGAATGGCCAGACTCCCCACCATGGCGTTGCCCGCCACCCCGGAAAAACCGTGCGTGACCGGATCGAAGGTCAACCAGTCGGGCAAGGGGTTGCCATCCGCCAGTTGCACCGCCGCATAGTGCAGGATGTCCCCCTGGTCGCTGTCCTGAAAGGCTGCCGCGTCGAAGGCAAAATAGAACGACACATCCTGGGTGATCTGATGATCCACCAAAAGATCGGTATTGACTGTGGGAGCGTGATTGGGACGTGTGACCGCCAGCACGAACAGATCCGAAGCGCTTTTGCCTCCCGTATCCCGGGCTGTGACGTTGATGCTCAAGCCTCCCAACTGCTCCACGCCAGGCAGGGCCGTAAAGGTGGTGGTCTGGGCGTCGAAGTGCAGCCAGGAAGGCAAAGGAGCCCCGCCGGCCAGAGTGGCGCTTAAAGTCACCTCATCCCCCGGGTCCGTGTCCTGGAAGGTGGTCGGATCCAGGGTGAATTCGAAGGGCTGATCGATGACCGCGAACGCATCGGCAATGGGCAGGAGGATCCGGGGGGCGTCGTTGACGTTGGCCACGGTCAGGGCGAAACTGTCGGTGATCCAGGCCAATCGGGTATCGGTGGCCACCAGTTTCACCTCGATGGTCCCCACATCCCCATTGGCCGGAGTGCCGTAGAAAAGCCGGGTCTCGGCATCGAAATGGAGCCATCCCGGCAGCGGTCCGTCTCCGGCCAAAGATGCGGTCAGGGTCAGATGATCCCCTTTGTCCGGAT
>JADGAB010000455.1 GCA_015232245.1 Magnetococcales bacterium
GGAGTCGAACTCAAGATAAATCTCCTCCCCCGGCAGACGCCGCTGATCCAGCATGCACACCTTGCCATCCCGCCACACCGCCACATCGAACAGACTCATGACCCCCTCCTCCCCGGATGCACCAGCGACAATACCGCCCACTCTTCCAGAAAAAGCGTCTGTTCCAGACGCAACCCTTCCCCTTCGAAAGCCAGTTGCACCTCCCGTGCCTGCTCCCGCAGAATCCCGGAGAGCATCAACCGCCCTCCGGACGACAATGCTTTCGTCAGAAGCGGGGCCAGATCCAGCAACACTCCGGCCAGAATGTTGGCCACCACCGTGGCGAAAGAACCCGGTGGCACCGTGGCGCTTTCCAGCAGCACCAGCCGCTCCCCCACCCCATTGAGCCGGGCGTTGCGACCCGCCGTCTCCACCGCCACCGGATCCAGATCCGTGGCCACCACCTCATCGGCGCCCAACATGGCCGCCCAGATGGCCAATACCCCGGAACCGGTCCCCAGATCCAGAACCCTTCCCAAGGGGGCCTCTCCGGCACACCGCTCCAGAAGCTCCAGACATCCCCGGGTGGTGGCGTGGGCGCCACTGCCGAAAGCCATCTCCGGATCCATGCGGAGCACCATCCGCCCATCCCCGACCGGCGCCTCCAACCAGGTGGGGACAATCCACAACCGCTCCCCCACGCTCACAGGCCGATAATGCTCCTTCCACGCCTCGGCCCAATCCTGTTCCGCCACAGGCTTCCAGACGATCGCCCCGGCTCCCCCCTCCCAACCGTGCGCGGAGAGCCGCAGCATCAAGCGGATCTCCACCCCGTTCCGATCCACGGCATCGTCAAAATAACCGGTGACCAGCAGCGTTTCTCCCCCCGTCACCGACAAGGATACCCCCATGGATCCCTCGGTCACCAGATGTTCGCTGGCAATCTCCTCCAGCGCCGACCCCACTTGCACACCCAATTCCCAGGTCATCGCCATCCATCTCCAAAGAAGCCTGCGAGAAAAATTTACCCCCCACGGGTTGACAGAACATATTAGCTTAATATAAATAAACAATCAATTCGTTCGCCGTGCACATAAAACGGCGATCCCCACGACATCCAAGACGTCCACATCCGTGAAACACCCGCTGCTTGCCCCCCTGGCCTCCCTTCTGGATAAACGTGGCCCTCCGTACCCCATCCTCGGCAACCTCCCCGGGGCCGCGCTCTCCTGGCTGGCGGTGGAAACCACCCGACAGGCCAAAGGACCGGTGGTGGTGGTCACCGGCACCACCGCCCGGGCGGAAAGCCTCTACCGGGAGATGCTCTTTTTCGCCGAACATCTCCAGCCGGTCATCACCCTGCTGCCGTTTCCGGCCTGGGAGACCCTGCCCTTCGAACGGCTCTCCCCCTATGGCCCGATCATGGGAGAGCGCATCCGCGCCCTGTTCCGCCTGACCCAGACCCTGGGAACCGGCCCCGTGACCGCCGGCGATACCGCCGGACACGCCCTGACCACGGTCATCACCACTCCCGTGGCCATGATGCGCCGTACCGTGCCCCACGACTATCTGTCCACCCACGGCTTCTCCGTGTCCAAGGGGGATCAGCTCAATATCGCCGCCCTGCGCCACTTTCTCGGCTCAGCCGGCTATCGCCTCGCCACCCAGGTGGAAGAACCCGGCGAATACGCCATTCGTGGCGGCATCGTCGATTTCTTCCCCCCAGGCCGCGAGGATCCGGTCCGCCTGGAACTCTTCGGCGACGAAGTGGAAACCTTGCGACTCTTCGACCCCATCACCCAGCGCTCCACGGACCGCATCCAGTCGGTGCAGGCCCTGCCGGTGAGCGAAGTGATCCTCACCGAAGAGACCGTCCGGGAGTTCCGCAGCAACTTCCGCCACGCCTGCGGCATCGGCGCCTCCGAGGACGAACTCTACAAACAGGTCTCCAAAGGGGAGAAATCCCCAGGCATGGAGCAGTTTCTCCCCTATTTCTACACCCCTGCGGAGACCTTTTTCGATTATCTGCCCCCCACCACCCTGTTTCTGCTGGATACCGATGCCCTGACCGAGGCCAGCCACTTCGACGCCGAAATCCAGGAGCGGCTTGCCAACCTCCGGCAGGAGATCCCGGATCCTTACCACCCCGCGCCTCCCCGGGAACTCTATCTGGAGCAGACCGACTTCCAGAATCAGCTCAACCG
>JADGAB010000456.1 GCA_015232245.1 Magnetococcales bacterium
CGATAAAAACTTTCCGCCTGATCCGCGTCGCGTCGCACCTCGTGCAGGAAAAGCGCGAACCGGCCCAGCAGATCCCCGTTCTCCGGATCGATGGTCAAGGCGCGACGATAAAGCCGCTCCGTGAGATCATAATCCCGGATCACCTTTTCGGCCACGAACCGTTTGGCATGCACCTCCCCAAGATTCAAGGCATCCACCTCCTGCCGGTCCGGAATCCAGTGGATCTCCTCCGAGGCCAGAATCGGTCCAAGCTTCTCCATGAGCCTTTCCGGCCCCTGAATTTGCGGCAGATCCGTTCTGCCTGCGCCCTCATCCGGGGGAGCGGGCCGGAACTCCAGGGTGGAGATCTGCTCCAGCATGGGTTCCCAGGTGGCCAGATCCTCCGGATCCGTAGGCACCCCGGGTCCGGTGATATGCACCTCGAAACCGTAGACTTTCAGGAAAATCCAGTGATTCCAAGCCTCCTGCTCCTCCTGGCGGTCCTGCGGACGCCGGGAGAACAGGGAGGCCAGGGAGGCCAGTCCCCTGAAAAAACCGGGGGGAGGGGAAGCGTGACGGGAATGACCCGCATGGAGTTGAGTGGACATCAATGCAAGACCTCCATGACCGGCAGGCGCGCCTGAAGCGGCAGGAATGGCGATTTCTGGGAACAACGATGTTCCAGTCTATACCAATTCGGAAAAACCTGTAAAGCATGAAGCTTGCGTGGGGACTACCCCTGGGGCAGAGGCGTCAGCAGCACCCCTCCGGCAGGACGGGCATCCTTGAGAATCAACTGGACCTGTTCCCGGTTTCGATAGCGATTGATGGATAAAGTTCCCGCCACATCCAACCGAAGCGGATGACGCAACAACCCCTCCCCGAGAGGACCGGGGAGCACGCCGAACGCGATGGCATCCAGCGCCCCGTCGGCCCGGTCCACCAGTTGGCACTTGACATGCCGCTCGTTGAGCACCCGGGCATCCATCACCCGCACATCCTTGAGCACCCACACCGGCTCGGGATTGCCCCGGCCAAAGGGTTGCAGACGCTCCAGCCGACCGGCCAGCTCCATGTTGATCTCCCCCAGGTCGGACAGCTCCCCATCGACGCGCAACACCGGCTGAAACAGCTCTGGCGCATTGGCCTCCCGCACCGCCTGATCGAAGGCGTCCATGAACTCGGGCAGCTTTCCGGGAGCCAACGTCATTCCGGCGGCGGCCCGGTGTCCCCCATACGCCACCAGAAGCGGGCTGCAGGCATCCACCGCGGCCAACAGATCCACCCCGGGAATGGAGCGGCCCGAACCCTTGCCGCCACCGTTTTCGTCCATGGCCACCACCACCACCGGTCGATGATACCGTTCCACCAGCCGGGAGGCCACCACCCCCACCACGCCGGGATGCCACCCCTGACCCGCCACCACCAGACCCAGACGGGCCAGATCCAGACTCTGAGCACGGATCTGGGCCACGGATTGCTGAAAGATCTCTTTTTCCAACTGCTGGCGTTCCTGGTTGAAAGCCTCCAGCAGAACGGCGATCTCTCCGGCCCTTTGGGGATCTTCGGTGGTCAGCAGTTCCGCCCCCAGCTGCCCCTGGCCAAGACGTCCGCCCGCGTTGAGTCGGGGACCGATCTGGAAACCCACCTGTCCGGCGCTCAATGATCCCTGC
The DNA here is from genome assembly GCA_015232245.1 of Magnetococcales bacterium. GTDB lineage: Bacteria > Pseudomonadota > Magnetococcia > Magnetococcales > Magnetaquicoccaceae > Magnetaquiglobus. The sequence continues at coordinate 1,653 of JADGAB010000456.1, forward strand.
AGCCGGGCCACCTCCATCAAGGCCAGCACCCCCACCTTGCCGACGGTCGCCAACTGACGCAATCCGGCGGAGGTCAAGGGACGGTTCATCCCCGTGAGGCTCGCCACATCCGCGATGGTGCCGATGGCCACCAGATCCAGCAGTTGACGGATCTCCGGCTCCTCCCGGGAGGGCTGAAACCAACCCCGGGCGCGCAACGCCCGATTGAGCGCCATCACCAGATAGAAAGCCACCCCCACCCCGGCCAACTCCTTGTGGGGAAACCCATCGTCCAGCCGGTTGGGATTGATCACCGCCACCGCTTCCGGCAGACTCTCCCGGGCCTGATGGTGATCGGTGACGATCACATCCAGACCAAGCCGGGCCGCGACACTCAAAGGCTCATAGGCGGTGATGCCGCAATCCACGGTGATCACCACCCGGACTCCCTCCCCGTGGAGAGTCCGCAAAGCCCCTTCGTTGGGGCCGTACCCCTCCTTGAGCCGATCCGGAATGTAGATGCGCGGCGGCTGCCCCAAAGCGGAGAA
>JADGAB010000457.1 GCA_015232245.1 Magnetococcales bacterium
ACTCTGGGATTCAATCAACGCCAAGCGCGGATTTGGTTGGAATGAAAACCCATGGGTGTGGGTGGTGGAGTTTCGGAGGATCACGGAGACCGCACCATGATGACCGTCATCGACCTGTTTTCCGGCATCTGCGGGTTCACGCTGGGTCTTGAGGCGACAGGCGGATTCAAGACGGTGCAGTTTTGCGAGATCAACCAAGCACTCCATTCATACATCAAGTTGCACTATCCAGGCGTTCCGTTGCACACAGACATCCGGTCGTTGCGTCTTCCGCACGGGTTTGCAGATGTAGTTGTTGGCGGATTCCCCTGTCAGGATATTTCAAGCGCAGGATTCGGGAGAGGGTTGGATGGCACAAAATCAAGCAGTTGGTGGGAAATGTACCGAATCATCCAGGAGGTCATGCCGTCGTGGGCGATCATCGAAAACAGTCCCTGCCTTCGCAGTCGAGGACTGGACCAGATTCTCCGGGCGCTCGCTGCGATCGGGTATGATGCAGAGTGGCACTGTATACCCGCTTGTGCCGTTGGTGCGCATCACGAGAGGGACCGGATCTTTATTATTGCCTACCCTGACCGTGCGCGACGCGAACGGGAGGACGTATCACGGAGGGCCGCGTGGCGGGATCACGCTCGCCCTCCTGGGAGTCCTTCGCCTCTTACCGACGCTCTGCGCAACCGACTGGCGTACCGGATATCGCCTGAATTCGGAGCGGGGACGGATTCAGAGGGAGCTGCGTTCCAAGCCGCTCCGGGACATCATCTCTCCTGGTGGCCAGCTCAACCCGACGTGGTGCCAATGGTTCATGGGGTTCCCCGACGGCTGGCTGGATGGCGAAAACAGGCTGTGATGGCCCTGGGTAACGCCGTGATGCCGCAAGTGGTGCGACTGATTGGAGAGGCAATTCTTGAAGCAGATGGCTGCGGAAAATGATCACATTCGCCCCCATCTCCCTGGCTGATGCCAATCAATGCCTGATCGATTGGGGTCATCGGATGGGTCCACTCCATCGTGGCAAGCAACGGGGAATTCATCATGCCCTGTTCCACAATGGCCGCCCGGTGGCCGTCGCGATGGCTTCCAGCCTCATCCGTGAGCGGGTTGGAGGCGTGGACGCAGCTCTGGGGTTGACCAGGGGGACCACCATCGAATTATCACGACTGTGCGCCGAAAGGGCCGGCCTGTGTCGGGTGGCCCTGCGGCTTTGGCGGGAGTTCGTCTTCCCCGGACTCGGATACCAATACGCCATCAGCTATCAGGACGCTGACCTGCACAAGGGCGATACTTACCGATTCGATGGATGGATGCGGGTCGGATATTCACATTCCGGAACCGATTCCCGTTCAGGGCGTCCTGGTCGGAATAAATGGGTATGGCTGTGGGAGAGGGCGAAATGAACGGTCAGTGCGGAAAGAAGGATTTCAGGATGAGTGCCATAACGCCGGTCAGTTGGATGCCCATCATCCATTTGAGAAGCACCAAATCGGTACGGATAGGGGCAAGCTCTTTCTCTAGTTTGGCTTCGGTAACCAGATTGCTCAATGACACCTCGTTGACTTCCGCCTGCGCTTCCGCCATGGCTTCGGCCTGCTTGTCCGGGACTCCGGCAGACTTGAGGCGGTTGGCGTACTTGAGCGTGTCAAAGGCAATGGCGTGGTTCATGGCGGATCCTCCGGTCAAAGGTGACGACAGCAAAAGCATACCACAATTTTCCGCAGGGGCGAGAAATTGTTTTGACACCACAGGCGCACATCCCACGCCATCAATCCAAAAAGGACCACTATGGACGAAATCTATTGCACCGACGATTACCCAAGAAACGGAGTCCGGATCACAATCGATGTCCCAAAAGACGGCCCGACCGGACATGCATGGAACGTGTCCATCTACCATCCGGTCGAGCAAAAAGCTCCACTTGAATCCTATGCGCCGAAAAATCTTGATGGGGCTATCTTTGTCGCAAGATGCTTGGCAGAGGGGGTCCGTGTCCCACCGAATTACTACGATGGAGAACCAAAGAATTTCAGGTGTCAAGAAACTCATCAGTAACTTCGTTCAGTTCAATCTGAATCAATGTGTTGTCTTGACTCCTACTTTTGACGCGATAATAAACGAGCGGGTTGCCGTTGGTGCAACTGCCGAACATTACCTCTGCGTCATCAGGATAACTATGAAGCC
>JADGAB010000458.1 GCA_015232245.1 Magnetococcales bacterium
CCGGGGACCACCATTCCAACCACCCCGGCCAGCCTGGCCCGCTCCAGCACCGCCCCGCGATCCGGATCAAAAACCGCGAAATCCAGATGACAATGGGTATCGATCATCCATCAATCATCCTCGCCCGGCCTGGCGAGACGCTCCTCCACATAGGCCAGCGAGGCTTCGTCCAGCTCTCCCCGGGCCAGTTCCACGGCCTGGGTGATCTCCTCGCGGAACGCCTCCGGAATCCCCGCTTCGGCGCGACGCAGCCAAAGCAAAGCCCGCACCGGATCCCGTTCCACCCCCAACCCCTCGAAATAAAGAGCCCCCAGACAGTGGGCGGAACGGGCATCCCCGGCCCTGGCGGCCCGGCGAAACCAGTCAAGCGCCAAAGCCGGACTCCTCTCCACCCCAAGCCCCTGCAAATGCATGGTGCCCAGATTGTGCATGGAGAGGATCTCCCCCCCTCCGGCGGCACGGATGAACCACGCGGCAGCCCGTTTGGGATCCCGGGGCACGCCCAATCCTTTCAGATACATGGCCCCAAGGTTGTGTTGCGCCTTGACATTGCCCCCCTCGGCCAGGGAGTGAACCAATGCCAGATAACGTTCCGGATCGATCTGTTCGGCAGGTGGCAGCATGAATCAATAATCCCGCATCAGGCCAAATTCCCGGTCATCGGCCTTGAGTCGCCAGATCAGCGTCTGCAGAGCATCGATGGCTTCGGGGGTGTTGAAATGAAAATCGTGCATCAGCAGGACCAGATGTCCTGGCTTGACCAGTTGTCCGGACTCCAGCCGTTTGCAGATCCGGGTCAATACCGTCTCCACCGACTCCAAAGGCACTTTGCGGCCCGGTCGGCTCCACTCCACATCCCAACCGTAGATGACGAAGCCCTGTTGGTGCAGTTTGGCGATTCCGGTGGGAACCGGTGTGGTGCTCGGATTGGGATAGGAACGGGTGTCGATGTAGCGCTCCCCGAAGCGCCAGTCGATCCGACCCGGCAGACGGGTGAAATAGGGCGGCTGAGTAAAACCCAATACCGTGTTGTTCTGGAGAAAATCCTTCAACATGCCCTCCGGATTGGCATAGAAGGTCTGGTATCTCTCATGGGCGTGGGTCAGGGAGTGGTTGGCCAGTTGCACCCGGGGGGACTCCTTGAGTTTCTGGAAGATCTCCCGCCGCTCGTCATTGATGAGGTGGTCCCCGACGAGAAAAAACGTGGCGGGCACCTCTTCCCGGGTCAAAAGCTCCAGGATCTTCCGGGTCCCTTCCCGGGGGCCGTCATCGAAGGTGAGATAGACATGCTTCGGTCCGGCCCAACCCACGGAGGCGACCAGCAGCAACGCCAACCCCAACCCCCATGCAAAAAAAACTGCCCCAAGACGCATCGCGCACCCTCAACCCAGACGGTCCAGATAACGCACCCGGAAACGTACCCCCAACTCCTCCTCGGCGATGCGGCGGCAGGCGGCGATATCCACCCCCTCCACCCCCTGGACGGCGGTGGCCGTCACCTCGGGAACCTGCTCCCGGGCGGCGCGGATAAAGGCTTTGACCGCCTCATAGGAGCCGCTCAAAGCCGGCTGGCAGATGCTCCCGTAAGTCTCCGCGTCCTGGGCGTTCAAAGAGACGGACAAGGCATCGATCAACCCCCGGAAACGGGGGGTCACATCATACCCGAACACCCGGCTGGCCAGACCGTCGGTATTGATCCGCACCCGGTACGGTCCCTGTTCCTTGATGGCCGCCGCCACCTCCAACAGGGTCTCCAGACGCAGAGTCGGTTCTCCAAAACCACAAAAGACGATCTCCCGGTAAGCCGAAAAATCCCCCATCTCCCGCAGCACCTCGGCGGAGGTGGGATGACGCCGCAAGGTCAGATCATGGCCCCGCACCACCGGCGCCTCCTCCCATTTGGGACAGAAGCCGCAATGCAGGGTACAGGCTTTCGTTAAATTCAGGTACAGGGCGTCACCCAGCACATAGGCGAGCTTTTCCGGCGGGTGGTCCGTTTTTTTCTCCGTGGCCACGGCCCCGACGCGAAACAGTCGGCAGTAGTTCGCGGTGGTGATCCGGGCGACCTCTTCCAAAGGCCGATCCAGCATACCGGCGAGAAATTCCGCCACCCGCACCACATGGGCCGGCTCGTTGCGCTTGCCACGATGGGGTATGGGGGCC
>JADGAB010000459.1 GCA_015232245.1 Magnetococcales bacterium
AAACCCTTGGGGAGGAATCCCCCAGACCCCCGCTTTTTTTCAAAAGTCTTCCAACTCCCGATAGGCATAGGAAAATCCGATCCGTCTGGCCTCCTCCGGCGTGACGGGAATGATGGACTCCTCTTTCAAACACAACCACTCCTCGTGAATGCGATGGCTCTCTTTGAGCTTGTTCCCGGCCAACGGCAGGCTCGCTTCGGTATGTTGATACTCGGCCTTGAGAATCACCAGACCCTCTTCCTGACTCTCCGGAAACACCAGATAATGGTTGCGGATGTCCAATTGTTCGGCGGCTCCGAACTCCAGCAGTTCCCGATACAGGCGGTTGTCCAGACGCACCAGAAAAAACTGCTCGATGCGGGTTTGTTGATTTTTTCCCTGGGTGGTCAACAGGCTCAGGCGGCGGTCCTGTTGGGAACCCACCAGAATGGTGCCGGGCAGCTTCTCCCGCATGAGCAGTTGGGCGGCATGCACGGCTGCGGCCCGCCGTCCTCCGGCATTGTGATAGAAATGATAGTATTCGTACAACTTTTTTTCCATGATTTCGCTGAAAGAATCCCCTTTTTCCCGCAGCGAGCGCTCCAGATAGTTCAAATGGATACCCATGTGGCGCAAGGCGTTGTCGGTCAACCGTTCGATGCGCACATGAAAATTGCTCAGCTCCATTTTTTTGACAGGCTCCCCGGGTTTGGCGGTATTCTGGATCAACAGGGAGTAGTCCAAAGGCAGCAGCATGCGCAACAGCTTGGGAAACAGGGGGTGACTTGTATCCTTCAGGGAATCGTTATAACTTTCCAGGGTGGGCAGATCCGGGGCCACATCGGCGATGTTGTCCCGGGTGACCCGGTTGCCTTCCCGGCAACGGAAATGTTTCCGCAGGTTGTCGGGCAGGGTGGCGTCCAGCAGGGTGATCAGGCAGGTGTTGTGCAGGGCATGCTCTTTGGTGGCCGTCACCGCCCCTGGACGTACCATGGCCGGCTGAACAAAAGGATAGGGCACCTGCTTCTTGACGAATTTGCGAAAGGATTCGATCAGGGTGTAGTTCAACAACAGATAGAGAATCTTTTCCCGACTCTCCCAGTAAGAGTCCAGGAGGGTGCGTTGCCGTTCCTCGGGATCGGCGGGCAGCAGGGAGAAGTTGTTGTGTTTACGGATATCGGACATGGCGTTGGCTATTTTTGCAACCAAGACAATACAAATCAACCAAAAGGGAGTGCAGACTCTTGATTCGATTGACGGAAATGGAACGTTTCCTGGCCGAGACCCTGCAGGTCTCTTCGATTGCCGACTATGCGCCCAACGGGGTTCAGTTACGGGGTCGTGACACCGTGGAACGGGTGGTTGGGGGTGTTTCGGCCTGCATGGATCTGTTCCGGGCCGCCGACCAGGCGGAGGCGGATGTAATTCTGGTACATCACGGAATGTTCTGGAACAAGGATTCACGTGTTGTTCAGGGAAATTTAAAGGCCCGGCTCTCTTTTCTGCTCTCCCGGGATTTGAGTCTGCTGGCCTATCACCTGCCCTTGGACCGTCATCCGGAATATGGCAACAATGCCATGATATTGAAACATTTAAATTTAAAACCCATTGCCCCGTTCGGGTTGTATCATGGCACTCATCTCTCCTTTTTGGGAGAAAATGGCGTTGCTGACACTCTGGAAGATTTTGTTGTCCGGGTGCGGGGGGTGTTTGGTGGCGATCCCCTGATTTTGCCTTTCGGGCCCGAACGGGTACGGCTGGTGGCGGTCTGTTCCGGGGCGGCTCCGGAGTTGGTGCAGGAGGCCAAGGCATTGGGTGCCGATCTTTTCCTGAGTGGCGAGGCTGCCGAGCCTTTGTATCATTACGCCCGGGAGGAGGGGATTCATGTGATTGCCGCCGGTCATCATCGTACCGAGAAGTTCGGAGTTCAGGCCATTGGTGCCCTTTTGTCTCGACAATTCGGGATTGATTTTCAATTCATCGACATCCCCAACCCGATTTGATCTTTTACTTGACAGGGGGCCAGGGGGATTATCCCTGGGGTGGAGTCCAGGAATGAGGCTTTGGTGGGGTCCAGGGGCGCAGCCATTGAAGTTTTAAGCTTTTAAACCGCAACCATTTCGGGATGTTGAATTTCAGACCCGGCGGCAATGCGGGACGCACGGCTGAAAAGGCGCCGC
>JADGAB010000045.1 GCA_015232245.1 Magnetococcales bacterium
AATTGCTTGAGGCGGACATCCGTGTTTCATCAATGAAATCATACAACTGACATGATCATGGTCTGTGCGAAGACGATAAAAAGCCGTCCCCTTTGTCTCTGAAAATGTATGACCACATTTTTTTACAGAGATAACGTTCATTTTTATGGCCATGAATAACAATGTTGCCATGTCCTGTGATTCCGAGGAGAGGGCAGTCCAAATTTGAACAAAACTGAATTTTCGCGTTCATGTGATCGACTCCTAACGCAAGCGGTTCAAGCGATCTTTTGGTTAGGATATGCCTGAAATAACGAAAGTCAACAAAATTCTGTTCGTCCACGTTTAAGTGGGGTGGTACCGCCAAGGCCATCCAGGCCAAAAATCTGGCCGACGCCCGCAAACAGTTGGCCGCCGCCAAGCGGGCCGTCAAGCCGCATGAAGTGGCCGATGCGATCATCGCCAAAGGGCGGGCGGACAACGGCAACCTGGTTGCCTTTCAGCAACAGGCCGAGATCCACGAAACGCCCGCCCTCAAAGCGGCTGGCGAGGCCCTCCAGGCCCTGGATCCGGTGTCGCCCAAGCCGATGTCCGCACAGGATCAACAGGATTATCGTGACAAGGTGGTGCAACTGACCGCCCCCAAGCCAAAGCCGCCCGAGGATCCCGTCAAGGTGCGATATGCGCGGGCCGCTGAGGTGGAGATGCGGCTGGAGGCGGGAGAAATGGTAAGTCATGACGACCAGGAATGGTTTGAATTGTATCGGACGTGCGCCGAGTACCGGGCCCAGAAACGCATCGCCAGTTATAACAAGAAGTATATGAACGGATAAGGGGAGTAGAGATGGAAGAGCGAGTCGGCAGTGTTGCCATGTTGAAAAACGTGGTTGCGATCACCCAGGCCATGGAGCATGCCATGGCGCGTCCGGGGCATTTGCCCGGTCTGGTCTGCATGCATGGGTTTTCCGGTTTTGGCAAGACCTATTCCGCCATTTTCATGGCCACTGAGTTCCGCGCCTATTTTGTCCAGGCGCGTTCCACCTGGACGCGCAAGGCGATGTTGTTGTCTGCGCTCAAGGAGATCGGCATCAAGCCGGAACGGACCATTCCAGAGATGGTGGAACAGATCGCCGAGCAGTTGGCTGCTTCGCGGAGGCCGCTAATCATCGATGAGTCTGATCACCTGGTGGAGCGTGGATTGATCGAGGTGGTGCGGGATATCCACGAAAGCGCCCCGGGCTGCACCATTCTGCTGATCGGCGAGGAGGGATTGCCGGGCAAGCTGGCCAAATACGAGCGTGTGCATGGCCGCATCCTTGAGTGGGTGGCCGCCCAGCCAGCCGACATCGAAGACGCCATGCTGCTCCGAGGGTTTTATTGCGGCAGGGTGCAGGTAACGGACGATCTGCTGACCAGGATCCACAAGGTGAGCAACGGATCGGCCCGGCGGATTTGCGTCAATCTGGAGCGGGCGCAGGAGATCGCCATCTCGGAAGGCAAGAGGGAGATCGATCTCAAGGTGTGGGGTGACCGCTCATTTTACACCGGGGAGGCTCCCCACCAGCGGCAGGGGGCGCGGTGAAATGATGGATGATGGACTCCGCAAGGCGCTGCAGTTGACTGGCAGCGATCAGACCTGGGCGTTGATTCGGGCTTTGCGACGCTTTGAAATCAAAGAGCTTGTGAGCTGCTCCAATGTGCATCGCGATACCATCCGAGACTACCTGAAAGACCTGGTGGCGGGTGGTTATCTCGCGATGGAGGGGACGACCTGCCACCTGGTCAAGGATATTGGGGTGGATCGTCCACGCCTCAAGAAGGACGGATCGGAAGTGCCGCAGACCGGTCGGGAAAAGGCCTGGCGGGCGATGAAGATGCTTAATATTTTTAGCGTGAAAGATCTGAACCTCACATGTGGCATCGCCGTGACCGACGCCAGGGATTACGTATCCGGTCTGCATCATGTCGGTATCCTGGTTCTGGTTGCCAAGGCGCGACCCGGGGTGGGTGCCAAATACAGTCTGCCGCCCAGAGCCAACACCGGTCCAAGGCCACCCTCCATGCGGCGTGACAGGTCGGTTTTCGATCCAAACACCCGCACGAATCATTATCCCAGGGAGAGCCGGTCATGAGCAGCCTGGAGACGGCCCGGAAAAGCTGGGGGGTCATGCCACCCTGGGTGGAAGCATTGGCCCAGGCGTGTGACAGAGCCAGTCAGGACAGAGCGGCCCGGGCCATCGGCTACGGCGGCGCGGTGGTCAATCAGGTGTTGCAGGGCAAATATAAAGGTAGTTTAAGCCGGGTTGAAGCGGCCGTCAGGGCGGTCTTCATGGGAGAGTTGATCGACTGCCCGGCCTTGGGAGAGATCCTGGTGGTCCGGTGCAGTGAGGAGCGGAAAAAGCCGTTTGCCGCCACCAATCCAACCCGGGTGCAGATGTGGCAAGCCTGTCGCGGGTGCGATAAAGGGGGTTCGAGATGAGCATTGTTTATGATGTCGCGGTGATATCGGGCGCAGGGGAGGATCGCATCCACACCTTCTTTGATCTTCTGGAGGCGATGGGGTGGGTGGAGGAGTGTTTTGTAAACGAAAAGGCCAATGAAATAAATATTTTGACTCGCCAAGCCGAGCGGAACGAGTTGATTCGGCATCGCGGCGAACTGGAACCGGGAGAGTGGACATGATCCGATGGATACGAAGGTTGATTGAGTGGATCCGGAGCGAAAAAGAGCATGCAAGGGCGCTGCGGATTATGAAAGGAATTGGAATCGGCAATCCGCAACACAGGACTTACTGGATCAGGAAAGGAGGATGATGACGATGGCACGGACAAAACCGAGCAATGTGACCTACATCAGGGATGTGCAGCACGCAGATCAGGTGATGGGCGAGATGGCCGAAATCAAGCGATCCATTGAGCAGATCGAAGGGGAGATGAACGCCGCCATCGATCAGGCCAAGGCTGCAAGCGATGCCAGGGCTGAGCCGCTGCGCAAGCGGCTGAGCGCCATGGAAAACGGTTTGGCGGTTTTCGCCGAGCACAACAGGGAGGCGTTGTTTGCCGCGAAGAGGACGTTGGAGATGGTGTTTGGAGCCATGGGGTTCCGCAAATCCACCGAGCTGACCACGGTCGCCAAAACCACCTGGGCCATGGTGCTGGGTCGCCTCAAGGAGCTGGCGTTCTCCGAGGCGATCCGGATCAAAGAGGAGGCAAACAAGGATGTGATGCGCGAATGGCCGGATGAGCGGCTGACCCTGGTGGGTGCGCGTCGCGTGGAAAAGGACACCTTCTGGTATGAGTTGAAGAAAGAGGATTTGGGAGGAGGTGTCTAAAGCAACGCGAAACCGCCCCTTTGGGGGCGGTCGTCAGAGCGTGGTGGCTCTGGCCTGATGAGCAGCCGGAAAAGGAGCATGAGATGCCGAACAGAGCCGATTCAGCCAAGATCCACATGGCCAAGAAAGCGCTGGCCATGAGTGACAGTCAATACCGGGATCTGCTGCGCGACCGTTACGGCGTGGAGAGTTCGAAAGATCTCTCGGCGGCGGACACGGCGGATTTGTTGGGTTTCTTTCGGCAACAGGGTTGGGAGGCGCGGCCTCCCAGGGAGGCGGAGCAGGCGCAGCCTCCAGCGCCCAGGCGCCCCGCCCCCAGGAAGAACGTTGCGGCCATGGTGGCCAAAATCGCCGTGCAGCTTAGGGATGCGGGACGCCTGGGAAAAGGGGTGGACCGGTTGGCCTATGCGGACGGTATTGCCAGACACATGTTTTTCAAAGGCCATCCTGAAGTTCAAGTCTGGGTCGAATGGCTGGAGCCGGGGCAGTTGGTCAAGGTGATCCAGGCGTTGGAAATTGACGCCAAACGGCGCGTGCGGAGATTGGACGATGCGCAACCCGTTGAGTGACATCTGTCAAGACGAGTTGCCGGAGACCCTGCGGGAGATCCGGGATGTCATTGGCTGGCCCGCCACCATCCAGCTGGTGCAGGGGATGGGCGGGGTGCGGGTGGCCATACCCAAGAAGATGCGCCCGGAGCATGCCCTTGTTGCCCTGCTGGGTGCGGACGCTGCCGGCAAGCTGGCCGCCATGTACGGCGGCGAGAACCTGAAAATCCCCCGCGCCATCACCGCCCTGCGCTGTCAGCGGGATCGGGAGATCCTGCGGCGGTATGACGAGGGCGAAAGGTTAGCCGCCCTGGCCAGGGAATACCAGCTTGACCTACGGACTATTGAAAGAATCATCCCCCGCGCCAGCCTCAAGGAGGTACAGCGACGGGAAGCGCGGCAGTTGGCGATGGATTTTGGGGGCTGATTTGGCTTGAGGATCTAAAAATGCTTGCATTCATTCGTCTCATTCCAGTAACGTCGGGGTCGGAGCTTGAACACCTCCACAACGTATGGCGGACCACCGCCCCCGTCAGTCCTGGCGTTTTTTTGTGCCCGCTTTCAGGCGGATTATCACCGCGTGTCCGCGTTTGCCAGACTCCGGGGGGGTCATGCTATGTCCAAGCCGCAAGGCCAAAGGCATGGTCGCCCAACCATACGTGGGGTGTTCAACCCCCGGAGTTTGAACGCTTGAACACCGTTCGAGCTTCGGCAATGTCCATTGCAACGTATGGAGCAACCTCATGAACGCCACAAATTCCCAAGCCACATCCACGTCCACAGTCACCAAGTTCACCTTTGGCCAGGAACAGATCCGCATCATCAACCGCAACGATGAGCCTTGGTTCGTTGCGGCGGATGTTTGCAAGGCGGTCGGCATTGGCAACACGGCAGATGCAACCGACAAGATTGACCTTGACGAAAAGGGGTTGGAAAAAATCCAAACCCCTGGCGGCCCGCAGAACGTGGTGGTCGTCAGTGAGTCTGGACTCAATATCATCATTCTTCGGTGCCATGATGCCATCACCCCAGGTACCCCAGCTCATCGCTTCCGCAAGTGGGTCACATCCGAAGTTCTCCCCTCGATCCGCAAGACCGGCACCTACAAGCAACATGCGGAGGCGCCACCCGAAAAGCAGGACGACATCGTATGCATGTCGGGCTATTCGATCGTCAACGGTCAGATCATCATCTCCAGCGTGGATATTGCCGTAAAGTTCGGCAAGCGGCACGACGCGCTCCTGCGGACCATCCGCAACCTGGATTGCTCACTGGAGTTCCGGCGCAATAATTTTTTCAAGGCGGTCCGGGAGATTCACGTCACCGGACACTGCCTCCGGGAGGAGGTTTACAACATGACCCGTGACGGCTTCCTCATGTTGTGCATGAAGGGCTTTACCGGACGGGACGCGGCCAGACGCAAGGAGGAGTACATCGAGGTGTTCAACAATCTGGACGCGGAGACGCGCCAGTCGCGACAGGCGTCCACCTCCGATCCCATGATGGAGATGATGGACAAGGTGGTGAGTGTCCTGGAAACCCTGGTGGCACGGAGCGCGCCTCTGCCGGGTTCCGACAAGATGCGCAAATTTGCTCAGATCATCGCGGGGTGCGAGGGACTTGTGCCGACGTGTCGATGCAGGACGGGTTGCTTGTGAGAAGTCTTCGCTCTTGACAATTTTTCGGATCGGGGCGCTCCCGATCCTTAATTTTAGTATCTTTTGATAGGTGGCAACAATGCAGAGAAATTGGGAGTGCGTCCGGGCAATCCTGTTTGGGGTTGAGCAGCTTGGCGACACATGCAGCATTCTTCAGGCCCATGACGTTTCCGGATTTGACGCAGCAACCGTTTCCTACCACATGCAGTTGCTGATCGATGCCGGTCTGGTGCGAGGGACATGTTCTCATTATATCAATGCCCCCATGGCTTGCATGGTCACCTCGTTGACCTGGGAGGGACATGAATTTCTTGACCGGACGCGCAGTTCCGGTGCCTGGAACAAGGTCAAGACGGTGGCGCGCGAAAAAGGAGTGGCGCTTTCCTTTGATGTCATCAAAACGATCGCGCAACACATGGTGACAGCACTTCTCGATGGCAAGTGATTTTCCTTCCCTGACACCATGAAACATAAACAGGGCCGAGGATCACCTCGGCCCTGTTTGTTAAGGGTGACTTGAGAACGGGTCGCCCTGTCACACCGCAGCCACCTTGTCCAGATTCTCCCGCTTGTGCGCGGGATCCTCGAAGCTCCAGAAATTGGCCAATACCTTTTGCCAACCCTTGATCCCCACAATGCGATAGTTTCTGCCCAGGGAGCGGGCCGTCTCGTTCCAGCACATCTCCACCAGAGTGACCAGCGGCGGTGGTTCGCCTTGCTCGATGCGCAACTTTTCGCTCTCCAACTCAGAAAAATCGGCCTCTGTCGGATCGTGGATGGCTGTCCACCGGCGCTCCAGGTCGATGAATTGGCGATACAACGCCTCGTGCAGGCGCGCCATCCTGGCCGTGCCGACGACCAGATCGACCAGGGCAGCCGCCGAGACGATCCCGCCAAAAACCACAATGGCCGCCTTTTGAGAGATGGACTCCGTCAACAGCGTCATCACGGCGCTGGAGCCGGAAAACAGCACGACGGCATTCGTCGTGGCGTTCCAGCGATCAAAAAATTGCACCCGTCTCTGGTGATAGCGGACGGAAGTGCGAATGCCGAACCCAAGACCATCCCAGCGAACGGTCAGCGGGTGTTGCTCACGGGAAACCGGATCGGAAGGCATGGGACTACCTCTTTTTTTCTGGGGGTTTTGGTGGGGGAGGCGGCGGCTCGGGCAGCCGGACAGGTCTGATATTTTCTCTCAGAGCCTCTCTGAACGATTCAAGCTTGCCCCCGCCTGACTTGGAAGTGGATGGCGCAGGCTGGTTCTTGTTGTCAGGTTTCGTTGTCATGCCCATCCTCCCATTTTGTTGTTTATTCTAACCATCTCCAGCGACAACCGCCATAAAAAAAGATGGACCATTTTCGTGACGTCACGAAAATGATTGCCGGATCGTAAAAATGTCTATATGCCATTATCATGCCAGCACAACATCGTGAATCATCCCTATTCAACCGGCCTCTGTCGGCTTCATTCCCGCACTTTTTTCTTTCTATCCTGACCAGGATGTCGCCCCCTGGATGACCCGGGGGGCCAAAGACAACCTCTTTCTCGTCAGGAGCGTTTCATGCCCGATTTTTCCACAGCATTCCAGAAAACCATGGGCCACGAAGGTGGCTGGTGCAACACGCCGGGAGACCGGGGTGGCGAGACCTATCGGGGGATTTCCCGGGTTTTCCATCCCGAGTGGTCTGGTTGGTCCTTGATCGATGCGTGCAAGAACGCCTCTGGGATCCCCGTGATTCAGGGGCAGAACCTGGAGACCCTGAACGGGCTGGTGGAGACGTTCTACCGGCAGGAGTTCTGGGATCGGTGCGGCTGCGACCGGATCGGTGACCAGGCCATCGCCGAGGAGCTGTTCGACTCCGCGGTCAACTGCGGTCCCGGATCCGCCCAGCGCTGGTTGCAGGAGGCTGTCAACATCCTCGATGTGCGGTTTCGCCTCTCCGAGCCCGTCAAGATCGATGGCCAGGTCGGGCCGGGCACGCTCGCCGCCGTGACCAGGCTGTTGAATCACGGTGCTGGTCCGCAGATGTTCCGATTGATGAATCTGGCGCAGGGCGCCCATTACCTGGAACTGGCGCGCAAGGATCCCAGTCAGGCCCGTTTCCTGGCCGGGGGCTGGCTCGATCGGATCCAGTGGTAGGGCCGTGACCGGCTTTTGTCGTCTTTCGGTCGTCCGGCGCGAACCGTTATTTTGACCCCCAAGTCGGGTCCGGAGGATTTCCGGACTCGCTTCATCCCGATTTCAACCATCGTTAACAGGATCTGAAATGAACCGTAAATCGACTTTTCTTGCCGTCTCCGCAGCCGCCCTCGCCCTGACTCCCATCGCGACCATGGCGATGGATCCTGCCACCGCGGCCACCATCGCCACCACCATCGCCCCTTTCATTCCCGAGAATGTCGGCAGCGTTCTGGGGGACATTTTCGGGATCTCCGGGTTTGCCGCCCACATCGCCGCCGCGTTCGCGCCGCCGGGGAGCACCGGCAAGGTCTGGCAGGCGGTGCATCTGCTGGGGGGCAACTACGGCAAGGCGACCAATGCCTCCGCGTCTGCGTCTGTCCCGAACCCCGATGCCCAGATGAGCTGATGGATGACGCGGATCGTGCGCAGCGCGCAATCGAGACAGAGACGGCCCTGCTGGTGGCGGCGATCACGCGCGTCGGCCACCAGCAGGCCGGGAGGACGACCTGTTATGATTGCGGCATCATCATCCCGTCAGCACGGCGGGAGGCCCATTCCGGGGCATGGCGGTGTGTGCAATGTCAGAGGTGCTGGGAGGTGGGGAGATGACGGTCAGTGTTGAATTGTGGCAGTTGATCACGCTGTTGCTGGCGTTTTTTGGCTTCGTGGCAGGCGGCGCCAAACTGTTGGTTGCCGAGTTCGAGCGTCGCCTGGATCAGAAATTCAGCTCCATGGAGACATCCATCCAGAACCTGACGGATCGCGATCAGCAGGCGGACTCGCAATTGCGCGATCTGGAGCGGGATCTGCGGCGTCTGCAGATCGACATGCCGGTCAACTATGTGCGTCGTGAGGATTACGTGCGCGGCCAGTCCGTCATCGAGGCAAAGCTGGATGCGCTTTACAACAAACTGGAAAACGTCATGCTCAAGGGGGTGTCCCGTGACTATTGATCACGCCAAGGTGCGTCGCGAGACGATGCGCTGGAACATTCTGCTCACCCTCAATCACGCGCGACCCATCGGTGCGATCGAGGATTTGGTGTTGGCCACTATCCAGGGGGTGTTTCCGGACGCCACGCTGGCCGAGTTGCGGCGCGAGCTGGATTATCTGTCTGATCGGAATCTGGTGGAGTTGACCAAACATCCGGACGGTAGCTGGTATTGCGATCTCACCCGGCACGGCACGGATCTGGCGGAATACACCGTGACGTGTGAACCGGGCATTGCCAGGCCGGCCAAGTATTGGGGAGGTTGAGAGATGCCCCAGCGGTCACGGGTGCTGGAACTGCCGAAAGAGGTGAAGGCGTGGCTCGATGACGCCCTGATTGACGGGAATTTTTCGGGTTATCAGTCTCTGGAAGAGGTTCTGCGGGAGAAGGGGTTTGCGATCTCCCGGAGCGCCCTGCACCGGTATGGACAGGAGTTCGAGCGTCGCCTGAGCGCCTTGAAAATCGCCTCCGAGCAGGCGCGGGCCATCGCCGATGCGGTGCCGGATGACGAGGGCGCCATGTCGGACGCCTTGATCCGTCTGTTTCAGGAGAAGGCGTTTCAGGTGTTGCTGAACATGGAAACGGATCCAAAGATCAGCTTCTCAGGCCTGGGTCAGGCCATCGCGCAGGTGTCGGGTACCTCGACGACGCTGAAGCGATGGCAGGCCGAGGTGCGCGTGAGAGCGCAAGCCGCCGTGAGCAATGTCGAGGCCATCGCCCGTCAAGGGGGACTCTCGGCAGAGGCGGCGGCCAGTATCCGTCAGACCATTTTGGGTATCGCGTCATGAGCGATCCATCATCCGCCCATACCCCGGATGCGCTGTTGCCATATCAGCAATGCTGGGTCGGGGATCCGGCCAGGGTGAAGGTGTGCGAGAAGAGTCGTCGCATCGGCCTCACCTGGGCCGAGGCGGCGGATGATGTGCTGATAGCGGCCACCGGCAAGCACGACGGTGGCATGGATGTCTGGTATATCGGCTACAACAAGGAGATGGCAAAGGAGTACATACGCGCCTGCGCCGATTGGTCCAAGGGGTTCCAGCGTGCCGCCGGCGAGATTCGGGAAACCTTGTTTCGCGACGAGGATACGAACCGGGAGATTTTGACTTACAGCATCGATTTTGCGTCCGGATTCCGGATCACGGCGCTCTCCTCCGCGCCCAGCAATCTGCGCGGCAAGCAGGGTGTGGTGGTCATCGATGAGGCGGCCTTTCACCCGCATCTCTCCGCGCTGATCAAGGCGGCCATGGCCCTGCTGATCTGGGGGGGCAAGGTGCGCATTATTTCGAGCCATCAGGGGGATGATTCGCCGTTCAATCAGCTCATTCAGGATTGTCGCGCCAACAAGAAAGGCTACGCGGTACATCGCTGCACATTTCAGGAAGCGCTTGACCAGGGTCTGTTCCGTCGCATCTGTCTGGTGACGCGTGAGCCGTGGACGCCAGAAAGAGAAGCAGCATGGGTCGAACAGGCCTATGCCGATTACGGCAGCGACGCGGACGAAGAGTTGGATGTCGTTCCGTCGAGCGGGAGCGGCGCCTATTTAAGCCGGGTGGTGGTCGAGGCGTGCATGGATCGCGCGCTTCCCGTACATCGACTCTCTTTACCGGCGGATTTTGCCGTGCGGGAGGCGTCGAGCCGGGAGAGAGAGGTGGCCGAGGCGGCCACCCTCTCCGACGCGGCCATGCGGCATGCGGCGGTGGAAAACGACGTCGCCCGGTTTTCCTATCAGCATCTTGGCATGGGTGTGGCGGCCTATCGCCAGGAGGCGGAACGGGCCTTTGCCAGCGAGGAGGCGGGCCGGCGCGCCCAGTGGGTGCGGGAGATCAATGACCAGGCCGCCGCAGCCGACCGGCTGGCCGTGGCCTACAAACAGGGCAGCGTCGCCGCCCTCGATGGCGCGGAACGGGAAAACCAGATCCAGGCCGCCATCAAACAGGTGGGTGTCACCGCGGAACAGGCGGCGGCGCAGATCGACAAGCTGTTTTCCCACAAATGGGATCAGGCCGCGGTGCAGATGAATCGGGCCAACGATTACCTGCTTGATTACAAAATGAAGCTGGAGGAGCTGGACAAGGCCAAGGCCACAGGCATCCTCACGGATCGGGCCTATGCGGAGCAGGCCAAAAAGAACCAGCGAGAAATGCTCGCGGGCAGCCGGGAATGGAGCGATGGCGCCAAGTTGGCCATCATGGACTATCTCGACGAGGCCGGCAACGCCGCCAAACAGTCCCAGCGGCTGTTTTCCAAGGCGTTCCAGGGCATGGAGGATGCCCTGGTGGAGTTCGTGGCCACCGGCAAAATGAATTTCACCAACTTCGCCCAAAGCATCGCCAATGATCTGCTGCGCATTCAGATTCAGAACAACATCACGATCCCTCTGGCCAAAGCCATGGATTCCGGGGGCGGTCTGCTGAGTACCATCGGGGGTTGGTTCGGGTTGAAGTTTCACGAAGGAGGCGTTGTCGGGGAGTCACGCGGTCCGTCCGCGCTGGTCCCCTCCGGCGCGTTCGCCCAGGCGCCCCGCCTCCACGGGGGCGGGCTGGCCGCTGACGAGGTGCCCGCGATCCTGCAAAGAGGAGAAGGAGTGTTCACCCCCGCGCAGATGCGCCGTCTGGCCCCGGTGATCCGGCGTGGCGCACCATCGGCCAGACCCCGGATGCCGGATTCGAATGGATCGATATCGCGCCCGGGATCTATGAGTTCCGTGTGCAGGCCATCAACGCCATAGGTGTCAAAAGCGAGCCGATTGGCATCACCCAGGAGATTTACGGCTTAAGCGCGCCGCCTGCCAACATGACCGGGCTGACCTTGGCCGGACTGGGAGGTATGGCGCTCTTGCGCTGGGACGCCTCCAGGGATCTCGACGTGCGCAACGGTGGCGGCGTGCTGTTTCGTTTCGCTCCGACCACCGCCGGGGCAGCCTGGAACGCCTCCACCAGCGCCTGCGATCAGCTTCCCGGGGATGTCACCTCCGTGGTGCTGCCATTGCGCACCGGAACATTTCTGGGCCGGTTCGCGGACTCCTCCGGCATCCTCTCCCCTGGCGTGGCTGCGGTTGTGGCCACGCAATCCTCGGTGCTGGCCTACACCGGTCTCGGAGAGTTGACATTTCATCCGGATTTTGCCGGCACCAAGAGTGGCTGTTATGCCGACGAGGGGATCTTGAGGCTGGACGGGGCGAGCCCCATCGACGCCTGGGAAGATCTCGATACCGTGAATCTCGTCGATGTCGGCGGCCACGGGGTGGCCACTACGGCCACCTACACCCCCGACACCCTGCTGGACTTTGGTGCAAAGGTCAGCAGACGCCTGACCGTTTTCCTGGATCCTGTCATCTACAGCGCCATGGATCTGCTTGACGCCCGTCCCGGCGCCATCGACGACTGGATGGATATCGACTCCCAGGGGGTGGCCGGGGCGGATGCGTTTGTCGAGGCATCCTGTACCGACGATGACCCGGCAGTCGCACCGATCTGGAGCCCATGGAGCCGTCTGGAGGTTCACGAGGTGTCCGCCAGAGCGGTGCGGTTCCGGTTGCAACTGGTCTCCGACGGTTTCTTCAACATTGCCATTTCCGCATTCTCCATCTTATCCGACGGGGTAGCCCCATGAGTCAAATGTCTTTCACCATCCCGAATCAGCCGGGGGCCTCTTTCCGCGCAGAGATCAACGCCTCTCTGCAGGCGTTGGCGAGCACGAACTCCGGTCCCACCGCGCCGACCAACCCCTATCCGAACACGCTCTGGGTGAACACGACCGACAATACCCTGTATGTCCGCAACAACACCAATTCGGCATGGGTCGCGCTGTGCGCCCTGGATCAAACGATCCATGCCGGAGTGCCACAAAACATCCAGATCACCAATTACACCCTGACGATGAACGATGCCGGTCGGCATCTCTACCATCCCGGCTCCGACAGCGCCGCCCGCACCTGCACCATTCCATCCAATGCCGCCGTGGCCTTTCCCGTCGGCACCGTGATTGGCTTTGTCAACGACGCCGCTGCCGGTACCCTCACCATCGCCATCGCCTCCGATACCCTGGTGTGGTCTCCTTCCGGCGGCACCGGCAATCGCACCCTGGCCCCCTGCGGGATGGCCAGTATCCTGAAAATCGCCCCCACCCGCTGGATGATCACCGGTACGGGGGTGTCGTGATGAGTGGCGCTTTGCATTTTGTCTGGGCCGCCACTCTGGGGACAGGAGGGCAGACGCGGGTCATCGCCATTGCCCATGACGACACCCCCCTGGTCAGCGCCTATGCCTGGAACAACGGGTTCGGAACGAAATTCGCCAATCCGTCCACCCTGCCGGTCGGGTTTTCCGGCAGCGATGTGGCCTTTTCGCCTGCCGGAGATGCCATGGTGATGGCGTTGATGAGCAACAATTACCCCTCCCAGCCCGATGCCTCCGCCTATGCCTGGAACAACGGGTTTGGTGTAAAACTGGCCAGCCCTGAACCGACATCGCCGGCACAATTGAGTGAATCGCGGGGCACTGGGGTGGCGTTCGCTCCTTCCGGCAACGCGGTCGCGGTGACCAACAGCGGCACCGGGCTTCTGAACGTCTATGCCTGGTCGAACGGGTTTGGCGCCAAATACCCCGGCCCGGACTCATCTTTGACGGGTTCTGGGTTGGGTGTCTCCTTTTCCCCTTCCGGCAATGCGGTCGCGGTGGCGCATGCGAACAGTCCGGTCGTCAGTGTTTATCACTGGTCCGACGGATTTGGTGCAAAACATGCCGACCCGTCCGTGCCTCCACCGCCTTTTTATGGATATGACCTGGCTTTCACTCCATCCGGAGATGCCCTGGCGGTAGTTCATTTCGACTCACCCTATCTGAGCATCTACCCGTGGGCAAACGGTTTTGGCTCCAGATACGCCAGTCCGACACTGCCGGCGGTGAATTTCGCCTTCAGGGTCGCCTTTTCTCCTGCCGGAGACGCCGTGGCGGTGGCGTATAACGGCTCCCCTTGTCTCGCTGTCTACCCCTGGGCGAATGGTTTTGGCGCGAAGTTCGCCGATCCGGCATCTCCTCCCACGGGATTGGGGCGCGGCATCGCCTTTTCTCCTGCCGGAGACGCCGTGGCCGTGGCCCATGCCAATTACCCTTATATCAGCGTCTACCCCTGGTCAAACGGATTCGGTACGAAGTTCGCCGATCCGGCCACTCCGCTCCCCAACGCGGGCAACCGGATCACCTTTTTATAACCCATCACAGGCCAAACAGGAAAACCATGGACAACCATCTGATCGATATCGCCACCCAGATCCTGACGCGTCAATCCTCTGTTCAGGCGTACCAGACCAACATCGACACTTTCACGCTCATCCTGGACCAGTCGCCCCAGGGGCCCGTGCCGCCCGAGGTGGAACCTTATATGGGCATGCGGGCCGGGGAGTTGCCGGTCGAGATGGACGAGTCGCTGGTCGAAACCGTCTTTGCCTACCAACACCGAAACGACATGATCCGCCGGATCCGCGCCGAAAAACAGCAGAAAACCATCGAACAAAGCGTCATTGAGGCGCTGACCGCCCGGATTCCTGCCGATCTCTATGACCAGGCCATGCAGGAGGCCACCGCCAGACAGGGCCCTGTCGGACAGGCGTGAGCCATGCGTTGCCCCACGAATACCATGCCGATCACCCTGGTGGCTGGAGATCACGGCACGCCGCTTTTGTTCACCATCCGGGACAGCTCGCGGGCCGCGCCGGGGCGCGTCCTCGACCCGCGCAATCCGGATACCTGGATGCCGTACGACCTGACCCGGGTCGCCGCCATCCATGTGCCGATTCGCCCCGTTGACCGTTCACAGCCACCACGCACCCTGACGGCCGTGAAACTGTCACCCTTTGGTCTCGGGTTCTTCCAGATGGTCTGGGAGCAGGATTTGTTCGCGACACCCGGACGGTACGAAGGCGAGGTGCGGCTGGAATATGCCGATGGGGCGGTGGAGACCGTCTATCTGCGGTTGTTGTTTGTCGTCCGGGAGTCGTTGCAATGATCGTCCGTCCACTGAAGCCGCGACTGTATCTGACCGACATCCGCTGGGGTACCAGTCTGACTGGACAGACGACCGGGATGGTCGCGCTGTCCGCGGTCGCCATGCAGGCGACCATCCGCCTGGCTGTTCCGGCCTGCCAGGCCGGATTGTCCGGCAACGTGACCGTATCCCTGCAGACCACTGCCGTCATGCCGATTTCGGTCACTCAAACCGTTCAGGCCGGACTGATTGCGGCAGCGCCGGTAGTGGTGGTGAGTCCAGGCGTCACCCTGACCGGAGTCCTGACCGCCGGCAGCGTCCCGGGATGCGCGCTGCTCGGCAACGCCATTCTTGGCTGATCTTTCGCTATCCATTAAAGGAGTTTTTTATGCCTCAAGACCCCTTCGTTCTTACGTCTGTCGGCCTGAACTGGTTGCTGTCGCGACTCAAAGGGCAAGGCGTACCCATCAGTCACATGGCCATCGGTATCGGATCGACCAGTCCGGCATCAACCGATACAGCCTTGGATAACGAGATCGCCCGTGTCCCACTCACCAATCCGGGCGGCACGATCCTTGGCGACAGCATGGTGTTCGATGCCGAATATCCCATCGGAGTCGGTATCGGCACGGTTATGGAGGCAGGACTGTTCGACGCTCCTGCCGGAGGAAACCTGATCGCCAGATGCCTCAAAGGACCGTATCTGAAAGACAACGCCACCGGCTTGTCCCTCACCATGACCATCCAGATCCAAAGCATCGCAACTCCTTAAAGGATACTTTGTCATGCCGTTAAAACTGAGTGATCTGGCCTTTTCCACGCTCTCTGCCCCGTGTGGACCGGCAGAGACGACCCTTGCCGTAGTTGGTGCGGGATCTTTTCCCGATTTGGCGGGAGAGGGTGATTTCACTATCCTCACCCTCACGTCCCCTGATAACGTGTTGCGGGAGGTCGTCCAGGCCACCGCCATCACCGGCAACAGCATCGCCGTCTTACGCGCCCAAGGGGGAACCTCGGCGCATGCGTTCGAGGCAGGCACGCGGGTTGAGCTGCGTTTGAACAGTTTTGTTATCGAGAAGATATCCGAGGCCATCCGGCAAGGCGATCCAGGCCCTGTTGGACCCCAAGGACTTCAAGGCGATCCAGGCCCCACCGGACCTCAAGGGCTCCAGGGGCTTCAAGGGGATCCAGGCCCTGTTGGCCCCCAAGGACTTCAAGGTGATCCAGGCCCCGCCGGACCTCAAGGTCCCCAAGGTCCGCAGGGCAATACAGGAGCAACCGGTCCACAGGGCGCCCAAGGTCCACAGGGCGCCCAAGGCCCTGCTGGCTCTGGCGACGTGAACGGCCCGGCCTCCTCCACGGACAGCGCGTTTGCCATGTTCAGTGGCAC
>JADGAB010000460.1 GCA_015232245.1 Magnetococcales bacterium
CTCGCGCACCTTATCCAGCAACGCCTCGAACCGCTTCACCGCACCGGCATCCGGCGAGAAAAAGGGATTGCGGGCCACCTCCTCCCAGTTCCAGCGGGTGCGGTCGATGGTCTCCTTGCCCATGGCGATCAACGCACCGCGAATCCGCACCCCGGTCGTGGCCAGCAACTTGCGGGCAATCGCGCCGCCGGCCACCCGCAGGGCGGTCTCCCGGGCCGACGCCCGACCCCCGCCCCGATAGTCCCGCACCCCGTACTTGCGCCAATAGACATAATCCGCATGCCCGGGCCGGAACAGATCCTGAATCGCCGTATAATCCCGGGAACGCTGATCCGTGTTCTCGATCATCAGACCAATGGGCGTACCGGTCGTCACCCCCTCGAACACCCCGGAGAGAATACGCACCACATCCGCTTCGCGCCGCCCCGTGGTGAACCGGCTCTGTCCGGGCTTGCGCCGGTCCAGATCCGCCTGCAGATCCGCCTCGCTCAACGGCAGACCCGCCGGGCACCCCTCGACCACACCTCCCAGCGCCGGCCCGTGGCTCTCCCCATAGGTGGTCAAACGAAACAAAACCCCGATGCCATTGCCGGACATGAATCCCCATCCATTCTTGAAAATTAAAACCACACCTTTTTGAGATGCGTACTGACAGGGGTCCAGGGGGATTATCCCCCTGGTGGGGTCCAGGGGCAAAGCCCCTGGGACTTTAAAACAAAAAAATCTATAAAATTTTTATGTTTTAAAACCCTGAGGGAAGAATCCCCCAAACCCCCGCTTTTTTCTCACAAATTGCCATCGTTCAAGGGGCATCGTGATCCACGGCCTTCATGCCGACCACGTGATAGCCCGCATCCACATGCAACACCTCGCCGGTGACACCGCTGCTCATATCCGACAACAGATACAACGCCGATTCACCCACCTCCTCGATGGTGACATTGCGCCGCATGGGGGCATTGTCCCGGTTCCAGTTGAGAATGTGCTTGAAATCCCCGATCCCGGCTGCGGCCAGCGTGCGGATGGGTCCGGCGGAAACCGCGTTCACCCGGATATTCTTGGGTCCGAAGTCAACCGCCAGATAGCGGACACTCGCCTCCAGCGCCGCCTTGGCCACCCCCATGACGTTGTAATGGGGCATGACCCGCTCCGCGCCCAGATAGGTCAATGTGAGAATCGACCCTCCGTTGCGCATGAGCGGCGCCGCCCGACCACACAATGCGGTCAAAGAGTAAACCGAAGTCTCCATGGCAATGCGAAAGCCGTCCCGGGAGGTGTCGTAATAGTAGCCGTCCAACTCCTCCTTTTTGGCAAAAGCCACGGAGTGGACCAGAAAATCCACGCCTCCCCAACGACTCTCCACCTCCTTGAAAACCGCGTCGATCTCCTCATCGTTGTTGAGGTTGCACGGCATGACAAAATCCGATTCCACCTCCTTGGCCAAAGGCCGCACCCGTTTTTCCAGGGCCTCGCCAAGATAGTTGAATCCCAATACCGCGCCCTCACGATGGCAGGCCTTGGCAATTCCCCAGGCAATGCTGCGCTCGTTGGCCAATCCAAAAATCAATCCCCGCTTCCCCTTCAGCATACCCATGACACTCTTCCCTTGACCTCGCATGACCTGGACACGACGGTTGAACCCTCCAATCCGCCATCAAGCATTCTATAATCGTTGTTGCTGATTATTCAACCGGAATCCCGACAGACCCCCTCCGGACACCCCTTTTCCCAAGGCCAACACCTTGAAACGCTCTCCCATCTCCTGGGGAAGCAGGAGTCGCATCACCACCTGACGCAGTGCCGCAGTCGCTGCCGTCTCCATGTGCCGGCCAGCCCTCTCCAGACGCTCCAGAATCCCCAATCCCATCAGGAACCACCCCTGTGTGGTAAATCCCAGCAGCTCCATGCCTCCCGCCAACCCGGCCCGGGCCATGGCGGAAAAATCCACATGGGCGGTCAGATCCATCTCCCCCGGGTCCAGCAGCGGATCATCCACCCGCGCCCCATCCCGATGCCCCACCAGTGTACCCGCCACCCGGCGCAAGGAGTAGAACTCCGGGGCCACATCCCCGTAATCGATCATCAGCACCACACCGCGCTGCAACACCCTTGCGGCCTGCGCCATCCACGTCGCGGCCAGAAGTCCCACCTCAA
>JADGAB010000461.1 GCA_015232245.1 Magnetococcales bacterium
CTCTGCCATTTGGCTTCCACTGCTTGGGGATTGTATTTATTCATGACGCTCTCTTGTAGGTAGGCATGCCAAAGGTGTGACCGTTTCGTCAATTTTTTGGTTCGTTGACCGATCGGCAGACGCGCCAATGGATGGGGCGGTTGCTTGATACAGATCCTTGAAGAAGGTGGTATCGAACGGGGATCGATTCGGCGTCCGGGTCGGTTTCTTCATCGAGAACCACTATTTTGTGAGGAAATGGCGGACACCATGGATCCCGATTGCAGGTTTATGATTCTTTTGATAGGTTAACACAAAACAGACCATGGCGGCAAACGGCTTTTCAAGCGCGTCATTTTCGGTCGGGTGTCCGGGGGGTCTGCAACCAAACGGGGGGAGGCGTAAGAACATGGCAATGCGCTGGAACAGGGTCTGGCTGGGAATTTTGCTTGGTCTTGTGGTCATTGCGGGATGCGGGGATCTCGGTGCTGGAGAGAAACGGGAGCTGGTGCTGCTCAACTGGCCGGATTACATGGATCCGGCCCTGCTGAAGCGTTTCGAGGAGGAGAGGGGGGTCCATGTGCGCACCGTGGATTTCGAAACCGATGAGACCCGGGATGAACTGCTCTCCCGTACCCAGGGCAAGGGATTCGATCTGTTTGTGGTCAGCGGCGAGCGGGTGGAGGGGTATGTCAAGCGGAACTGGTTGGCGCCGTTGCGCCTGACGGATGTGCCGAATCTCAAGCTGGTGGCTCCCCGGTGGCTGGATGCCTATCCTGCTCTGCGGGATCATGCCGCCCCCCTGCTCTGGGGCACCCTGGGGATCGCCTATCGCCGGGATCTGGTCGCCAATCCCCCCGCAACCTGGAAGGAACTGTTGCAACCTCCGGAATCGTTGCGGGGCCGGATCATCATGGTCAAGGAGTCGGTGGACCTGATGGGCATGGCCATGAAGGGATTGGGGCACTCCTGGAATCATCACGAGGAGTCGGCCATCGAGGCGGCACGTCTGTTGCTCATGCAACAGAAGCCCTGGGTGCGTGCCTATGGTTATCCTTCGGTTGACAAGAAATCGGCGCTGGTGACTGGCGAAGCCTGGGTGGCCACGGTCTACAATGGGGATGCCCTCACCCTGAAAGGGCTGGAGGAGCGGGTGGAGTATCTGGTCCCCGCCGAAGGGAGCACCTTGTGGGTCGATTGTCTGGTGGTGTCGGCCAGTTCGCAACGCAAGGCCGATGCTTACGCGTTCATTCAGTTTCTGCACGAACCCGCCCATGGGGCGCAACTGGCCGGGCATCTGCATTTTGCCACGGTCAATCAGGGGGCCGAGGCGTTGCTGCCGGAAGAACACCGCAACAATCCGATCATCTACCCCCCCGCAGCGGTGCTGGCCGGGTCGGAGTTCGTGACCAGACCTCCGCCCCGGGTGGAGCGCCGCTTCAAGGAGATCCTGCGCGCCCTGCTGGATTGATCCTTCTGGATCGTTTGATTAAGGTAAAGTTCTTATGTGGAGACGACTCTTTCCGGAAGGCGCGGCGTTGCAAAGCCGGCTTCTGGTGGTGCTGCTGCCATTGGTGATGGCGCCGCTTTTGATCGTCGGCTGGATCGCCGGAGAACAGGTGCGCCATACCGCCACCACCCATGCCTTCGGCGCGGTCCGGCAACTGTTGCACGATACCCGGGAGGAGTTGCGGGTCCGTTTCGCCACCGCTTCGGCCAATGTGGAGCTGTTTGCCGGCAGCCCGTTGCTCAAGGAGTATCTCACCACCCCGGACGAGGAGACCCGTTACGGGATTCTGCAGTTGCCTCTGCTCAATCTGTTCGCCAGTTACACCCGGGCCTATCCGGACTATTACGAACTGCGGGTGCTGCTGCCGGATGGAACCGAGGAGGTGCGTTTCGCCGCGGGAGGATTGGCCAACCAGGATAAACAGGAGGGACGCTCCTCCTGGTTTCAACATTTCCAGGTGCATCCCGGCGGGCCGTTTCTGGAACTCATCCGCAATCCGGACAATGGGGAGCTGGCCTTTCTGGCCGCCCGCAAGGTGTTTGCCAGAAGCGCCTCCCAGGATCCCACCGAACCGGAGAGCTGGCGGGGCGGGGTGGCGATCACCTGGCGACCCGGATTTCTCATCGACAAGATCCACGCCACCCGCATCGGCGAACGGGGGTTT
>JADGAB010000462.1 GCA_015232245.1 Magnetococcales bacterium
GCAATTCCCTTGGCGCGCCCCACAAAGCCGCGAAGCGGCGCCTTTCCAGCCGTGCGTCCCGCATTGCCGCCGGGTCTGAAAGTCGGTAGGGGTTTCGAACCGGCATCACTCCTTGCGCCAGGGCATGACCGGAACAGTGGAGATGGAGTTTTTCGGGGAGCCATCGATGATCTTGTCGGAGTAGACCAGATAGACCAGGGTATTGCGTTTTTTGTCAAAGAAACGCACCACCTGCAAGGTTTTGAACAACAAAGAGGTGCTCTTGCTGAACACCGACTCCCCATCCTTGAGATTCTCCGGCAGACGGATCGGCCCGACCTGACGACAGGCGATGGAGGCGTTGGAAGGGTCTTCCGCCAGACCCAGACCGCCGGTGACGCCCCCTCTCTTGGCGCGGCTCAAGTGACAGGAGACCCCCTCCACCTTGGGATCATCGAAGGCTTCGATGATGATCTTGTCATCCGGACCGAGCATCTTGAACACCGTATCCACCGAGCCGATCACCTCGGCGGAACTCTCCTGCAGGGTCGGAAAGATGGCGGCAAAAAGGGCCAGGGCAAACAGTTTTCCAGCTTTCATGGGACATTTCTCCGAATTGAATGGGGTCAGCGGGGCAGACAGTGCAGGGCATTGAACTCCCCGATCCCCTCCACCACGGCGCGTACCAGTTTTTCACGAGTTTCCGGCTGTTGCAACATGATCTCTTCCTCCCGATGGACGATCACCCCGAACTCGATGAGAATGGCCGGGATCACGGAATATTTCAGCACCACCAGGTTGTCGAACTGATAGATTCCCAATTCCTCGTCGATCATGTTGTGTCGTCCCCCAAGAACCTTCTTGGAGTGGTGATAGGCGGGGAGAAAACCGGCGGCGCGGAACCGTTTGCCGATCATCGTGGCCAGTTCCAGACTGTTGGAGTACTGAAACCCCTTCGGAGAGAGGAGAATTGAATAACCCCGGAACGCATCGGAATATTTGTGGGTATGATTGTTGTGGATCCAATCCCGCAGATAATAGGACTGCACCGAGTCGTGATGCACGGAGACAAACAGATCCGCCCCCTTCTCCTCGGTGATGCGCACCCGGTCTTTGAGTCCCGGAGGATTGATGATGGTGAAACTGCGGGTCATGCCGTTCTTGATGAGCTCCTCATGGATCAGGGTACCCATTTCCAGATTGAACTCGAACTCCGGCTTGCCTCGGGCGCTGGTGGCCCCGGCGGAAAAGGTCGCATGCCCCACATCCACCGCCACCGAACAGTCACAGGCTCCGGCGGAGAGTTCCAGCGGCAACAACCAGGCGAGCAGCGCCAACCAACCAAATCCACCATAACCGTACACGGGAAACCTTTCTTTGGAGAGTGAGGCAGACAAAACGCAACCCTCAGCGACCACCTTTGGCAGGAGTCAGGGGAACGAAGCTGTCGCCGTCGATGCGGGGGGCGCCGGGGGAGTCCGGACGGCTTTTCGGAGCGCCGTCGATGACCCGCAGCCAGTCGAGCGGGCCTCCGGATGGAGCGGTGCGCGTCTCGCCCGTCTCTCCCGGATGAAACTGATCGCGGCAGAACTGTTCCATGCCCTGGGCGCTGGCATCGTTGGCCACTCCGGAGAGTTGCTTGAAAAGACACTGGTCATAGGCGACCAGTTCATCTTCCCGTTCCGGGCGGATGGCCAGGGTGGGATCGGCTCTCTCCCCGGGATGACGGCGGGCGCAGGCCTGCTGGAGATACTGGGCGGCCAGCGCGCTTTTGGCCGATTTGACGTGTTCCAGCAGACAGGCGCGGTGCTCCGGCGTGGAACCGGCCCAGGCCACCGCCGTTCCGCCGGCTGTCAGCAGCAGGCAGACGCCCATCCATCCACCGGCTTGCCACCCGTGTCCGGGAGTTGAACAAGTGCGCTTCATCACGTGGAAAACTCTTCATGCCAGAATGCGTTTCATTTGCACAGCGCCTCATCCAGTGTACCTGCTTTGCGCTGCCGCGTCCATCCTCAATCCTCGCGCCGGTCATCGGGCCGGATGAACCTGAGGGGTGGCAAAGGCCGGCGGGGTGGCAAAAACTGGCGGGGTGGCAAAGAGTGGCGGAGTGGCAAAAACCGGCGGGGTGGCAAAGGTCGAGGGGGCGGCGGTGCTGCCTTC
>JADGAB010000463.1 GCA_015232245.1 Magnetococcales bacterium
ATTTTGATCCCAACGCCAGACTGCTGCTGGTGGAAGACAATCCCATGAATCAGGAGATGCTGCTCGCCGTGCTGGAGGAGGTGGGGCTGACTGCCAGGGTGGCGGAAAATGGCCGGATCGGGGTGGAGATGGCCCGGCAATTCCGACCGGACATCATTCTCATGGATCTGCACATGCCGGTGATGGATGGACTGTCCGCCACCCGGGAGTTGCGCAAGCATCCGGAAACCGCCGATATTCCGGTCATCGGCCTCTCCGCCGACGCCTTCTTGGAGCGGGAGCGGGAGGCCAGGGAGGCGGGGATCGATACCTTTTTGACCAAGCCGGTGGATCTCTCCCGGTTGATCCCTTTGTTGGCGGAACATCTGAGTCATCAGCAGGGGCAGGGGGGGAGTGCGGCTTCTGCCGTCCAGCGTCCTCCTTTGCCGGAGGAACTGGCCCAGAGGGTGCGCGCCGGTCTGGCGGAAATTGCCAGGTTGCCGGTATATGAATCCGGTCAGATCGTCACCATGTGCGACGCGCTGACCGCCTGGTGCGCCCCCCACGACACCCCGTTCGCCGCTGTGCTCGGGCAGATCCGGGATGCGGTGTTTTCCAGGAATTCCCGTCGCATTCCCGAGATCATTCGCGCGACCGAAGGATGGTGACAACACCCCGTCCCCTTCCGGGCGGGGCCTTCAGGGGTGGCCTTTGAAATAGCGTCGGGCCGCCAGCAACCGGCTTGTCACAAAACTGCGCCCCTCCGAGCGCAAACGACTCATCCTGGCCCGCAGGGCCACGGCCAGTCGTTTCACCACGGCGAGCAATGGCCATCCGGCCAGCAGTTCATGCGCCCAGTTCTTGAAGCGCAGGGCCTTGTTGTAAACCACGACAAACAGGGAAAAGGTCATCAGTTTGGGTTTGGCGATCACGAACAGTCTGGCCGAAATCGCCGTTCCGGTCACTTTGGCGATCACAATGACCAGCACTCCAAGGGTGACACGATCATGGGTGATCAGATACAAAGCCAGGATTTTCAGAGGCAACAAAGTCAATATGGGAATGGCGAACAGCGCCAGGGTCGGATAGGGCCCCAGGGTCACGATCCACCCTTCCAGACGGGCCACCAGGCGCATTCTGGCCAGCCAGGCGACAAAATCAGTGATTTTATCCCAGACCAGTTCTTCGAAGAGTACGATCAAAGCCGCCAGCAGCATGACCGGAAACGTGATGATCCTTTTCAGCCAGCGCGGGTTGGGCCGAGAAGGAGGGGTGTCTGACAGACCTGCAGGATGCATCATGGATGGTTTCCGATAGACAAGTGCCAGGCAACGGGGGGAGTCATCGCCGGTTGTTTTGGTTCCAACGCAGGGTCAACAGATCGTTTTTCACCTCATAGGCATCCAGGCGTTTGAAAAAGGTCATGCCCAGCAGGGAGTCATCCGTATCCCCCGCATTCACCGAGGCCGGCACGCGACGCAGGGAAAAATCTCCCAGACGCAGTTCATCCAGCATCACCGGAGCCGCCCGGGTCATGCCGTTGGCGGTACGATACTGGATCGTATACTCCAGCCGGTCCGGGGACAAGCCGATTCTTCGGGCATCGGATCGGGTGAGCACAATGTCACTGGCGCCGGTATCCACCAGCATGCGAATGGAAATCCCATTGATCCGGGGTTCCACATGAAAATGGCCATCCGAAGACTTGTAAACGCTCCATGATCCGGAACCCTGGCTGAACCCCCGCTGGGGCAGCACGGTTGCGAAGAAGCGTTGTTGAAATTCGACAAGATCATGTCGCCAGCCATAGGCCGCTGTCAGCAGGAACAGCACAAGCAACCAGAGGCCGATATTCTTGAGAAACCCCGGCAAAGCGCGCCATTTCAAAGAGTTGAGCAGCCAGGCGAGCAGAAAGGAGGATATGGCCGCATAACCCATGACGTCGTTGTGACTGTCCGAGTCAGAGAGAGACCCCAGAAACTGTTGATGCAGCATCGCCGCCAGGCCCAGAGCCGCGCCAAAAATCAGAAGAAAGCGAATCATGATCGCATGATCTCTTAAACCGCAACTGTTTTGGGATGTTGAATTTCAGACCCGGCGGCAATGCGGGACGCACGGCTGAAAAGGCGCCGCTTCGCGGCCTGCCGGGCACGCGCGGGA
>JADGAB010000464.1 GCA_015232245.1 Magnetococcales bacterium
TGGCCATCTTCTCGGCCCACGGGGTCTCCAGGCAGGTGGAGGCCGAAGGGGCGCGCCGCCCGTTGCGGATTCTGGACGCCACCTGTCCCCTGGTGGACAAGGTGCATCGGGAGGCGGAACGCCGGGACAAGGAGGGTCGTCATGTGATTCTCATCGGCCACAAGGGCCATCCGGAGGTGGAAGGAACGGTGGGACAACTCCCTCCCGGTCGCATGACGGTAATCAGCGACATCGCCGAACTGGCCGCACTCCCCTTTGAAGCGTCCACCCCCACGGCCTACGTCACCCAGACCACCCTCTCCATGGATGAGACCGCGGAGGTGGTCCAGGCTCTGAAAGAGCGTTTCCCCGACATTCTGGGGCCCACCCGGGAAGACATCTGCTATGCCACGCAGAACCGTCAGAACGCGGTCAAATCCCTGGCGGCCCGGTGCGATCTGATTCTGGTGCTGGGGGCGCCCAACAGCAGCAACTCCAACCGCCTGCGGGAGGTGGCGGAACGGGCCGGCTGTCGGGCCCATCTGATCGAATCGGTTCGGGATGTCCAGGAAGCATGGCTGGAAGGGGTGGAATGTCTGGGAGTGACCGCCGGGGCATCGGCTCCGGAAGTGCTGGTGGACGAACTGCTGGAACGCCTGAAGGGACGCATCGACCAGGTGGAAACCCTGGCGGTCTCCCGGGAGAGTCTGGCTTTTCCCCTTCCCAAAGAGCTTACCGGAAGCATGAAGGCTTGACTTGTTCCCGGGGAAGGGGTCATAAGGGAGTCCGACTTCAAGAAAGGGCGCGCATCCGGCGCGTCAATCAACCCATTTTTTCGTTAAGGCAAATCAATCCATGGCGGACGAGACCTCCCCCAATCCGGGTCAACCGGTTTTTCATGTGGAAAAACTCTATTTGAAGGATCTCTCCTTCGAAAGCCCGCACACTCCGGAGATCTTCCGGGAAGCCGGCGAGCCCCGCATGGAGTATCAACTCGAAACCAACGCCGTCCAGAAAGGACCGGAACACTTCGAGTCCATTCTGCATGTGACCGTGAAAGTGATGTTGCAAGAGAGTGTGCTGTTTCTGGTGGATGTGACCTATGGCGGCCTGTTCTTGCTGCGCAACGTCCCCCGGGAACACATCGCCCCCACCCTGGGAATCGAATGTCCCAACATTCTGTTTCCCTACGTGCGCCATCTGGTGGCGGATCTGGTGACCGAAGGAGGTTTCAAGCCCGTGGTGCTGGATCCCATCAACTTCGTGATGCTCTATCAGCAGCAACTGCAGCAACAGGCCCAGCGCCAGGCAGCGGAAGCCGAAGGGTGAGCCGAGCGGATTTCAAGAACTCAGAGGGGTTTTTGATGATGGACCGTGACCACGGTGGTGATGCCGCCGCGGACGTTGAACGCCCCGGTGACGGTCATGGACCGGGGCGCCACCGCGGTCACGAGGTCATCGAGAATCCGATTGGTGACCGCCTCGTGAAAAGCCCCCTGATCCCGATAGCTCCAAAGATAGATCTTGAGGGATTTCAATTCCACGCAGGTCTGATCCGGGACATAGGAGACGCGGATCTCCGCGAAATCCGGTTGTCCGGTTTTCGGGCAGACGCAGGTGAACTCCGGACAGGTCATGTCGATCCGGTAGTCACGTTCCGGGTTGGGATTGGGAAAGGTGTCGAGTATCATAGGGAAAGGGTTTTAAGCCAATCCGCGACAGGTGTCAATCACAGAAATTGTGGGGAGTGGAGTGATTATTGACGCTCAGAGGCCGGGCGGAATGGGCAAAAAAGTGCGGGCAGATCGTTTTCTTCCTGACTTTTCATTGCAATCCCATTATGTTACATGGAATGGCACACCCTTGGCATAAAACAGTGCATAAGGGAAAAAAGTTCCATGAGAGCCACCATGCGATATCTTGTCAACGCCATGCATAGCGCGGTCAGCCTTGTGACCGGATTGCGCAAACGTCTGCCTTCGGCCAGCGCCGGGGTATTGGCGACTGCGGTCATGACCTCATTGATGATCATGGCCCCCCCCATGCCTGCACCCCCCCCTCCCCAACCCGGAACCGAGTCCCCGGAGGCCACAAAAGCCACGTCGGGCCAGCCCCCCCCCCCCGCGCCGCCCCCCCCCCCCCCCCCCCCCCGGCC
>JADGAB010000465.1 GCA_015232245.1 Magnetococcales bacterium
ACAGGCCGACAGCGCCACCGGAGGGCGCCATGACCTGATCCTGCTGGATCCGCCGACCTTTTCCAATTCGGCGCGCATGGAGCGTCCCTTTGATCTGCAACGGGAGCATGTCACGATCATCAATCAGGCGGTCCGGCTGCTCACTCCGGAGGGAGTGCTCTATTTTTCCAACAATTCCCGCCGGTTTCATCTGGATCAGGACGCCCTGCCCGCCGGACTGGTGGTCACGGACATCACCCGCCAGACCATCGGCCCGGATTTCCAGGGAAATCCACGCATTCACAACTGCTGGCGCATTTCCTGGCGTGATGTTGCTAGGGAGTGAGATTTTTTTTGGCGTTTGGATTCCGAATCGGTTAGATTATCAACGGATTTATGCAAATCGTGACCCCGGGGTCGCAAGAACCGCTCGTGTTATTGGATTTTCGTCTTTGGAGGTGTGTGATGAGTGGCAAGGAAGAATTTCGGCTGGTGACGCGGAGCGATTTCGATGGCCTCGTGTGTGCCGTTTTGTTGAAAGAGTTGGGATTGATCAACGACATCAAGTTCGTGCATCCCAAGGACATGCAGGATGGCAAGATCGCGATCACGGATCGGGACATCACCACCAATCTGCCCTATGTGGAAGGGGTCCATCTGGCCTTTGACCACCACCTGAGCGAAACCATTCGTCGTGGCACGGAAAAACCCGTCAATCACATCATCCATCCCGACGCCCCCTCGGCAGCCCGGGTGGTCTACGACTACTACGGCGGCGCCAGTGCGTTCCCGCGCATCTCCCAGGAGATCATGGAGGCGGTGGACAAGGGGGACGCGGCCCGGTTCAGCCGGGAGGAGATCCTCAATCCCACCGGCTGGGTGCTGATGAACTACCTGATGGATGCCCGGACCGGTCTGGGACGCTTCCGCACCTTCAAGGTCTCCAACTATCAGTTGATGATGCAGTTGATCGACAACTGCCGGGAGATGTCCATCGAAGCGATCCTGGAACTCCCGGATGTCAAGGAGCGGGTGGAGATCTATTTCGATCATGAGACCAGATTCAAGGAGCAGTTGCACCGCTGTTCCACGGTCCACAAGAATCTGGTGGTGCTGGATCTGCGGGAGGAGGAGACCATCTGGGCCGGCAACCGGTTCATGATTTATGCCCTGTTCCCTCAGTGCAACATCTCCATCCACGTGCTCTGGGGCTTCCAGAAGCAGAATACCGTTTTTGCCATCGGCAAGTCGATCCTGGACCGCAATTCCAAAACCAATGTGGGTGAGTTGGCTTTGCGCTACGGCGGGGGCGGTCACCAGAACGCCGGCACCTGCCAGGTCGGCAACGAAGTGGCTGCCGAAAAACTCCAGGAGCTTGTCGCCACCATCACCGCCGACGGTTGATCGCGGTTCACACTCGACCCTGACCGGTTCCGGAGAGCCTCTCCGGAACCGGCGGGTGCGTCAGCATCTCTCCTTCCAACAAGGAGATCCGCCATGAACGCCCTGCGGCATGCATCCGATCCGTATCAGCAACTGCTGGACCTGCCGGAACATCGGGTGGGCGAGATCATCGGCGGCGTCCTGTATACCCAATCCCGACCCTCCGGTCCCCATGGCGTGACCGGTGCGGGCATACTGTCGGATACCTGTCAGGCTTATCAGCGCGGTCAGGGTGGTCCCGGCGGTTGGTGGATCCTGGCGGAACCGGAACTGCATCTGCTGCGGGACCGGGAGGTGCCGGTGCCGGATGTGGCGGGTTGGCGCAAGGAACGGATGCCCGTCATTCCCCAGGGGCATCGCTTCGAGGTGGTGCCGGATTGGGTGTGCGAGATTCTCTCCCCTGCCACGGTCCGCAAGGACCGGACCCTGAAACTGCCGGTGTACGCCCGTTACGGGATACCCTTTTGCTGGCTGGTGTGGATCCACTGGTGCGCACTCTGGAGGTGTTCCTGCTTGTCGGGGGACGCTGGCAGTTGGAAGGGGTGTGCGGAGCGGATGCCCGGGTCAACGCTCCCCCGTTCGATGCCCTGTCCCTGGATCTCGCCTTGTGGTGGGACTCCTCCACGGATCTTTCTGAAACGTCTGCGAGGTGAATCATGGCGCCGATTTCCAATCTGGTGATCCTGACCGTCGTTCTGGCGGTGGTGTT
>JADGAB010000466.1 GCA_015232245.1 Magnetococcales bacterium
GGAGATGATGGCCGGCACCTCCGGAGCGGGGGTGGCGCCCGGGGATCCGGCGACTTCGGCCCGCAGGCGGATGGCCTGAATCTCCAGCGCGGTGATTCGCGCGCGCAACTCCCGCACTTCCGATTCGTTGCGCACCGGTTCCAGTACCACCAGATCCTCTCCGGCCTGGACCACATCCCCTTCGTGAACCCGGATCCCCTGCACGATCCCCCCTTCCAGATGTTGCAGGCTCTTGATCTGACTCGACGGGATCACCTCGCCGGTGGCCAGACTGATGATGTCCAGCGTGCCCATCCAGGCCCACACCCCGCAGGCCAGCACGCTGACCGCGCACATCACCAGGAAAAAATGGCTGCCCGGAGCCTCCCCGGTCCCATGGGAACGGGTTGTCATGGGGTGGACTCCGGGTCAGGATTGGCCGTCAGGCGGTTGATCAGGTTCGGTTTGGGTTTGTGATCCAGATTCAGCACCAGGGATGCGCCCCGGAGAATGTTGGGGTCTTCGGTGCAGACGATCAGAGTGACCCCGGACCGGGAGAGCTTGTGCAACAGAGCATACAGGGTCAGGATACCCTTGGGGGTGAGATTTTCCGTTGGTTCGTCGAGAATCGCCAGCCGACCCCGCTGGATCAGCGCCCGGGCCAGCGCCAGACGTTTGCGCAGATCCGGACTTAAATTGCCACCCCCATCGGCAAGAGGGGTCTCCAGACCTCGGGGGGTTTCGTCCAGCCATGGGCCCAGTCCGGCATCGGTGATGGCCTCGTGCAACGCCTCGGGCGTCACATCAGGATCCTGCAGGGTGAGATTCTCCCGGAGCGTGCCATCGAGAAACGCCACATCCCGGGGCAGATAGATCAATTGTTTGCGCCACCAGCCCGGATTCAACTGGCTGGCGTCCACCCCGTCCATGAGGATCTGCCCCCGGTCCGGGGCCACCAGTCCCACCAGCATCCGGGCCAGCAGGGTCTTGCCGGCCCCGTCGTCGCCCCGCACCGCCAGCACCCCGCCGGGAGGCAGAACCAGACTCAAGGATTCGAAGACCGGCAACAGGGCCGGAGGCAGGGTCTTGGCCAGATCCTTGATCTCCACACCCCCCCGGAACTCCTTGAGGATCGCGCCGGAGGCGGACTCCACCGGCAGGGCGGCCAACTGTTCCAGACGGGTCAGGGCCTGTTCCGCCTTGATGAACAGCTCCCCCAGGCTCGCCAGACGCAGAATCGGCCCCAGGGCCCGACCGGCCAGGATGTTGGCGCCGATCAGGGTGCCGACCTGAAGTTCGCCGGCCACCGCCAGTCTGGCCCCCACGGCGATGATGGCCACGGACATCAGGGACTGCAACGCCCCCTGAACCCCCTGGACAACTCCCTGACGGTTCTCCATGCGGCGTTGCAGTTTATCGGCGGTCTCCTGCAACTGTTGCCAGCGTTGTCGGATCCATGCCGCCGCCCCGCAAACCCGGATGGTGTCGATGGGACCGCAGGTCTGCTGGGTGAGCATCTCCCGGTGCAGTTGCAGTTCGTTCCAGCGTTGCACGTTCTTTCGGGTCAGGTGATTGCCCACCAGGCCGAAGATCAGCAGTGTGCCGACAAAAAGCAGGGCGATCAGCCCCAGAGGCGGACTCAGGGCGGTGAGTACCGCCAGAAAAAGCAGGGTGAAGGGGAGATCCAGCACCGCCACCAGGTTGGGGGCCCCATAGGCGCTGCGGATGACGCCCAAACCCCGCAGGATCTCCCGTCGTTGCGCCGGGGACCAGACCCCCAGCGCCCCGGCCCGGGCCGTGGTCAGCATCCCTGTCGCGCCGGTGGCCAAAGCCTGATCCCGTTTGGTCCCGACCGACATGGCCAGTCGCAGGCGGGCCTGACGAAAGCCGAACTCCAGCCCGATGGCCACGATCACCCCAACGGTCATGGTGATCAGGGTGGCGTCCACCCCGCTGGAGACATAGCGGTTCAATACCTGGGTGACGAACAGGGGAGAGGCCAATGCCAGCAGATTGGCCAGCAGGGAGGCGATGGTCAGTTCCAGGGTGAGCAGGGGTTGGGCCGAGAGACGTCGCAGGAGTTCTTTCACTGGCGTTTCTCCCTCTGCCCAAAACTCACGGCCTGGGCGCAGGGGGGGCGGAAAACATCTCC
>JADGAB010000467.1 GCA_015232245.1 Magnetococcales bacterium
GATGGCGTTGACCGGCACCCTGCCTGTGGCTGAGGATCCCCTCCATCCGGCCCACGTGGTTCACATGGGCGGATGAGGAGAGTCCTGGTTTGGTGGATGATCACTCCAGCTTGTCCACCGACTGCCGGAGCATTCTGGAAACCGTGTCGAGCTTGCGGGGATCGAGCTTCAAGCCGAACATGTCCCGGAGATAAAAGACATCCACCACCCGTTCCCCATAGGTGGCGATCTTGGCGGCCCGGATCTGCACCCCCTGGGTCTGCAGCACCCGGGTGATGGCGAACAGCAGACCGGGACGGTCCAGGGAGGTGATCTCGATGACCGTGAAGGTGTCCAGGGAGTCGTCCACCTCGATGGAAAAGGAGATCTCGAAGGGCTGACGCCGCAACCCAACCGGAGGATTGGCCAACAGAATGCCCGGGCGGAGTTTGCCCTCCAGCACCCGGGTCAGGGTGGTTTCGATGCGTCCCAGACGTTCTTGGGTTTCGATGGGTTCGCCGTTCTGGGTCTGGATGATGAAGGTGTCCAGGGCCATGCCATCCTTGGTGGTGGTGACATCCGCCGACAGAATATTGGCGCCAGCCGCCGCCAGACTCCCGGAGATGCGCGCCATGAGCCCGGGATGGTCCGGGGTGTAGACCAGCATGCGGGTGGCGTTGATTTTGGGTACCTGCTTGAAGACGATCACCAGGGGTTGTTCTTGCACGTCCCGCAGGGAGATGAAATGCTCGGCGAGCATTTCCGGATCGTAGTGGGTGAAATAGTCCGGATAGAACCGGTCCAGATGACGCCGGACCTGTTCCGGATTGTGTTCCGTGGCCAGAATGCTGAAGGTGGCCTCCCGGAGTTTTTCGGCCCGCTGGGCGATCTCCTCCGGGGTGAAGATGATGCCCTTGTCCAGGGTGTCCAGGCTGCGCTCGTAGAGCTGCCTCAACAGGTTGCCCTTCCACTGGTTCCAGACTCCCGGACCCACGGCGCGGATGTCGGCCACGGTCAACAGCACCAGCAGATTCAGTTTGCGCACCGTGCCGATCTGTTTGGCAAACGAGGCCAGGGTCTCCGGATCGTTCAGATCCCGGCGGAAAGCGGTGCGTGAGAAAATCAGATGGTTCTCCACCAGCCAGGCGATCATCTCCACATCGTTGGAGGGCAGTTCCATGCGTTCGCAGATCTTGCGGGCAATGACGGCTCCCCGGATATGGTGGCCGGCTCCCAGACCCTTGGCGATGTCATGGAACATCACGGCCAGATAGAGCAGGGCGGGATTGTTGAGTTTCTGCATCAGTTCGGTGGCGATGGGCAACTCCTGGGAAAACTTGCCGGAACTGATGTGACGCAACGCCTCCACCGCCAGGATGGTATGTTCGTCCACGGTGAAGATGTGGTACATGTCGTGCTGGGTCTGGCCGATGATGCGGCCAAACTCCGGAATGTAGCGTCCCAGAACCCCTGCGTCGTTCATGCGGCGCAACACCCAGGCCACGGCCCGCTTGCCGTTGAGCATCATGAGAAAGATCGCGGTGACGCGGGGGTCGGCGCGGAACTCCCGGTTGATCAAATGGAGATGCCGGGTGATCAGTCGCATGGTGTCCGGATGGATGGAGAGCAGATTGCGCTGCGCCACCTCGAAAAGACGCATGACGCGGATGGGTTTCTGGACGAAGGCATCGTCTGATGTCACCGTGACCTTGCCACCGACCACATCGAAGGCGTCCTCCAGGTGACGACGGTCCCAGACCAGCACCTCCCGGTGTTCGTCCTGGTATTTGCGCAGAAAGATCCAGGAGAGATGACCCACCCGGCGGGCCACCCGGTAGTAGCGGCGCATGAACCGTTCCACGCCCAGCATGCCCGGCTGGTCATGAAAGCCGAACTCCTTGGCGATGGCCACCTGATGGCCGAAGGTCAGACGGTCGTCCCGTCGTCCGGCCCGATAGTGCAGGGCGTTGCGCACCCGCCGCAGGAAGGCGCGACAGCTTTTGAAGTTTTCATACTCCTCGGTGGTGATGATCCCCATGGGGATCAGATCGCCGATGCGCGGCACCTGGTAGCGGTATTTGGAGATCCAGGCAAAGGTTTGCAGATCCCGCAATCCTCCGGGATTCTCGTTGATGTTGGGTTCCAG
>JADGAB010000468.1 GCA_015232245.1 Magnetococcales bacterium
GAACCCCTCTTTTTGGAAAGAGGAACCCTTTCACCCCGGGAGCGGCTTCGATGGGCTGAATGCAAAACGGCGGACAGTTGCGGGAGATCTTGGCGAAATCGGGTTCGATGACCGCGCGGGTATCCTGATTGCGCATCACCTTGATGCTCTTGTTGCCATGCTTGACCGTGAACTGGGCCAGATCCTTGGTGATGTTGACCGGCAAGGCGTGGACGGATGCGGGCAACAGCAGCACCAACGCGAAGATCACCAGCGGCAACCTCACGAAACGAAACGTATCCATGGTCGGTCAATCCTTTCTGTGCGCCAAAAGGTCATGGTTGCGAATGTCTGGAAAGGGTTATCGAATTAATGTATGGTAACATCAATCGTAATGAATGCAATCAAAAATTCAAGAGGGAGTGCAAGATTTTCTTGAGCTGAAAAATGCCCTTTTATGGCAATTCGTTATCCGTTTCCTTTTGGGATTCAGCCCTGTCAGGAGTGAATGGGGTGAAAGGGTTCCTCTTTCCAAAAAGAGGGGTTCGTGGTAAGGTTATTCTTCAAGGATTAATATGTTGTTTTTTAAGTCAATTTTAAAAAAGACCAAGGAAGCTTCCGATGGTTACTGAAACAAATCAACAGCATTCCGCTTCTCCGGAAGGAGAGACGTTGCAACCAGCCTCCCTGGCCATCTGGGACAGCAAATACCGCCTGAAAAGTGCCGACGGCGCGCCGGTGGATGCTACGGTGGAGGCGACCTGGCAACGGGTGGCCATCAACCTGGCGGCGGTGGAGCGTCCCGAGGTGCGCGGACAGTGGGAGGAGCGGTTTCTGTGGGCCTTGCGCCAGGGGGCCATCCCTGGAGGACGGATCGTCTCCAATGCCGGAGCCGGGGCCCACAAACCGGCCACCAGCACCATCAACTGCACGGTATCCGGCACGGTGCGGGACTCCATGGTGGACATTCTCGACAATGTGCGGGAGGCCGGACTCACCCTGAAGGCCGGTTGCGGCATCGGCTACGAGTTTTCCACCCTGCGACCCCGGGGGGCCTATGTGGCGGGCGCCGGTTCCAGCACCTCCGGACCGTTGTCGTTCATGGACATCTTCGACGCCATGTGCAAGACCATCTCCTCGGCGGGAGGACGCCGGGGCGCCCAGATGGCCACCTTCGACATCTCCCATCCCGATGTTTTGGATTTCATCCGCGCCAAGCGGGAGGATGGCCGGTTGCGTCAGTTCAATCTCTCCTGTCTGATCACCGCCCCTTTCATCGAGGCGGTCAAGCAGGACCGGGAGTGGGAACTGGCCTTTCCCGCCAATCCCCAGGAGTTGCACGATCCAACGATTGACATCACCTATCGCCCCTGGCCGGTGGCGGCTCCGCCGTATCGCACCAACGCCCAGGGCGAGGTGGCCTGTCGGGTCTACCGGCGTCTGCCGGCCCGTCGACTGTGGGATGTGATCATGGCCTCCACCTATGATTACGCGGAACCCGGGTTCATTCTCATCGACAAGGTGAACGAAATGAACAACAACTGGTTCTGCGAGGAGATCCGTTCCACCAATCCCTGCGGTGAACAGCCTTTGCCTCCCCATGGGGCCTGTCTGCTGGGGTCGATCAATCTGACCCGTTTCGTGCTTCGCCCCTTCACCCCCGAGGCCGCCTTTGACTGGTCCGGTTTCCGCGAGGTGGTGGGAGTCTTCACCCGCATGCTCGACAACGTGGTGGAGATCCACGGTCTCCCCCTGGCCCCCCAGGCCGCCGAGATCGCCCGCAAGCGTCGTCATGGCATGGGCTTCATGGGGTTGGGATCGGCCATCGTGATGCTCAACATGATCTATGGGGATGCGGCCTCCGTGCGGTTCACCGAACAGGTGGCCAAAGAGATGGCCATCGTCGGCTGGGAAACCGGGGTGGCGCTGGCCAGGGAAAAAGGCCCCGCTCCCATCATGGAGGAGCTGTTCACCGTGGACGCGCTCATGCTGACCAGACGGCCCGAGATGCTGGCCGACGGGTTGCGTCCCGGGGATCAGGTGCCAGGCCGGGTGCTGCTGGCCCGTTACAGCCGTTATCTGGCGCAATTTCCCGAAGAGCTGCGCGCCCGGATAGCCAATGAGGTGTGTCGTTTCACCCA
>JADGAB010000469.1 GCA_015232245.1 Magnetococcales bacterium
GACAGGGTTGCTCCACAGGCGCCATCCCGGGTTGCCGGACCAACAGCAGATTGGTTCCCACCCCCGCCGCCAGACCCGCCTGAATGTCGGTGAGCCGATCCCCGATCAACACCGAGCCCGCCAGATCCAACCCCAGATCCCGTCGCGCCTGCAAAAACATGCCAGGGCCCGGCTTGCGGGAGGGATCCTCCCGGCGGTACTCCCCCACCCCCTCGGTGGGATGAAAGGGAGAGAAATAGACCCGATCCAACCCGGACCCCTCCTGTTCGAACCGCTCCCGCATCCAGTCGGTCAACTGGTGGAACCGGGCCTCGGTGTAATAGCCCCGTCCGATCCCGGCCTGATTGGTCACCACCACCACCCGATAACCCCATTGGCGCGCCTGACGTGTCAGGGCAAAGATCCCGGGGAGAAATTCGACCTCCTCCATCCGATGGACATAGCCGTGATCCTCGTTGATCACCCCGTCCCGGTCCAGAAACAGCGCCCGGGTCATCGGGAAGGACAGGTGCCGGTGCAAACCACGAAGGCATCCTGACACGCCTTCAGGATTTCGGTTTTGAACCCAAAGGTGGGTCCGCCATTGATGCAGGTGGAGTAACTGACTGTACACTCCCGCACGCAGTTGGGCTCGATGCGCCGGGTATCGATATCCCGGATGCTGTAGCAACCGGACAGCATGGCCATCGGCAGGAAAATCAGAATGAATCGCAGGATATTTTCCATCGCATCCACACCTTGGAGTCCGGTCAGCCCCGGGCGGTTGGCCGATTTCCAGCGGCCTTTATCGATTGGGTCCGAGATGCTCTTTGCCGCATTGGGGACAGTGCCAGGTGCGACCGCCCCCCATCCACAAATCGGTATTGTGATTGAGACATGGCGTACACAAGGCAAAGCCGCAATCACACGACCAGGTGAAACCCGGATCCTGATGACAGGCAACACACGGAGGAAAACGCCTGCCCTGTTTGCGTTTCCGGGTCACGGGCTCCGAAACGGGTGGAGATGTCAACACGGGGCATCCTCTGTCACAAAACCGTTGATTTGATAATCAGCTTACCACACCCGCCTGGGAATTGTCGATACGGCAGCCGGCTTTCCGGACCTTCCGTCAGAAAGCGTGCCTCAAGAGGGTGATCTTTTGATTGGTGGCAAAAAAATATGTTGACAGGAGCGAGGAAAGTCGCTTATGTTGCATTGCAGCATTGTTGCAGTGCGATATAAACCGGAATGACAAACCAACAAACCAGACACCTAAAAGGAAACTGAAATGGACATGAACATCACGGAACAGGTTGCCGATTCCACTCGGAAAATCATGAATTCTTTTGCCGGGCTGCAAAAGATCAACGAACGCACCATGCAGGAGTTGGCCAAGCAGCAATTGAATGCGGCAGAATCGTTCATGAGTGTCAGTTCCAATCAGATCAAGGGTTTGGACACTCTCAAATCGGTTCAGGATGTGGTCAACGCCCAGGCGGGAATTGTTGCGGACGTGAGCAAGATCATGGTGGAAAACGCCAAACAGACCATGGAGTTGCTCTCGCGCAGCCAGGAAGAGTTGCAGGGACTGATCGCGCAGAATCTCCATTGAATGGTTGAGAAGGTCAAAGCAAACGACGTTTGAGACGTCTCAAGAAGCCAAACGCGGGATCATTTGCCTCGTTTGACGGCCTGAATCATCTCTTCCATGGCCTGCAGAAAACGTGATCGATCCTTGGGGCCAAAGGGTGGTCCGCCACCCCGGATCTCCCCTGCATCACGCAGGTGGGCATTGAGATCACGCATGGCCAGCGCCATACCAATGCCGTCGTCATCGAAGGGTTTGCCCGAAGGGCCAAGGA
The DNA here is from genome assembly GCA_015232245.1 of Magnetococcales bacterium. GTDB lineage: Bacteria > Pseudomonadota > Magnetococcia > Magnetococcales > Magnetaquicoccaceae > Magnetaquiglobus. The sequence continues at coordinate 1,845 of JADGAB010000469.1, forward strand.
CGCGAGCGTCCTTGGCCAGGCAGCGGGCCGCCAGAGGAATATCCGCCGTGACGACGATATCTCCCCGGACGATATGCTCGACGATCCAGTCATCGGCTTTGTCCAGGCCGCCTGAAACCACTTGAACATGCAGCAAGGGGCTTGCCGGCAGACGCATCCATTGGTTGCTGACCATGTGGACGTTGAGTCCATGGCGTTGGGCGACCCGCATCACTTCAGCCTTCACCGGGCAGGCATCGGCATCCACGTAGATATTCATGCAGACTCCGGA
>JADGAB010000046.1 GCA_015232245.1 Magnetococcales bacterium
GCGCCGATGGCCGACACCTCTCCGACCCGTCCGGGCCGGAGCCTTTTCATGTACACCCCCATGAAAAGGGCGATGGGAATGGTCATGACCACGGTGAAGACCGACCAGGGGCTCTCCGCCATGGCCTTGACCACGATCAGGCTCAAGACCGCCAGCAGGATGGTCATGATGCCGAAAATGCCGATCATGGCGATGCCGCCGGGGATCGGTCCCATCTCTTCGCGGATGATCTCTCCCAGGGATCGGCCCCCGCGGCGCATGGAGATGGTGAGAATCAGAAAGTCCTGCACCGCTCCGGCCAGCACCACGCCGATGAGAATCCAGAGCATGCCGGGCAGATAGCCCATCTGGGCCGCCAGCACCGGTCCCACCAGCGGACCGGCCCCGGCGATGGCCGCGAAGTGATGACCAAAGAGAACGATCCGGTTGGTTGGTACGAAGTCCTTGTTGTCGTTGTACTTGATGGCGGGTGTGGGCCGGTTCGGATCGAGTTTGAGCACGGTCTTTTCGATGAACAGGCCATAAAACCGGTAAGCCAGGGCATAGACGCACAACGCGGCGGTCACCAGCCAGGTGGCGTTCACCGCCTCCCCCCGGGCCAGAGCCACACTGGCAAAGGCGCTGGCGCCGGTCACGGCGATCAGGATGAACAGCAGCTTCTGCCACAAAGGATTCGATTGGGCGGGAACGGTGTGCATGGGAGCCTTCCAGGGTTGGATTCGATGCGCGGTTTGAATGGAGATGACAGCGTACGCTTGCCCATCACAGGATATGTCCATTAAACTTTTCGCCGGGATTTTGTCAACCCTGGCCAGACGGGTCAGGGTTGTTTGGGGGATGTCAATGCATGCGACCAAAGACAGGACGCCTCGGGTCACGCCGTTGGATGAAACCACGACCCGCTGGTCCGACTGGCGCTGGCAGTTGCGCCATCGTTGCAGGAACCTGCGTCAACTGGAACGGTTCCTGGAACTCTCCCCCCCGGAGCGTCAGGCTCTGGAGCAGACCCGGGAGATCCTGCCCGTGGCCATCACCCCCTATTATCTCTCCCTGATGCATCCCGGGGATCCGCAGGATCCTCTGCGTCGTACCCTGGTGCCGGTCATGGGGGAGTTTGCGACCCTGCCCGGCGACTCCCCCGATCCCCTGGACGAGGCCCGGGATACGGTGGTCCCCGGCGTGATCCGGCGTCATCCGGATCGGGTGGTGCTGCTGGCCACCGGGGTCTGCGCCACCTATTGCCGCTACTGCACCCGCTCCCGTCTGGTGGGGGGCGGGGAAAAACTGACCGGACATTGGGATCAGGCCATCGCCTACATCGCCGACCACCCGGAAATCCGCGACGTGCTCATCTCCGGAGGAGATCCCCTGTTGCTCTCCACCTCCCGGCTCGATGGTCTGCTTACCCGGTTGCGGGCCATCCCCCATGTGGAACTGCTGCGCATCGGTTCCCGCATCCCCCTGGTGCTCCCCATGCGGATCACCCGGAAACTGGTGGACATGCTCAGAAAACATCATCCCCTGGCCGTCAGCCTGCATGCCATCCATCCCAGGGAGTTGACCCCGCTTGCCCAGACCGCCCTGGCTCGCCTCGCGGATGCGGGCATCATGCTGGCCGGTCAGACCGTGCTGCTGGCCGGCATCAACGACTCCCTGCCGGTGCTGGCCGACCTGATGCGGGGATTGCTGCGCAACCGGGTGCGTCCCTATTATCTCTACCAGTGCGATCCCATTCCCGGGTCCGGACATTTCCGTGTCCCGGTGGAACAGGGGCTTCGTCTCATGGCCGGTCTGCAAGGTCACATGAGCGGTTACGCCGTGCCCCGTTTTGTCATCGATGCCCCGGGAGGTGGGGGCAAGATCCCCCTGGCATCGGAAACCGTGGTGGGACGGGATGCCCGGGGATGGCTTTTGAAGAATCATCTGGGGGAGATTTTTTGCTATCCGGAAGCTTTTGTGGAGTGAGATGCGGGATGCAGAGCATGTTGATCGGTCTGGTGTATGATTTGCGCGATGATTATCGTGACCTGGGGCTGGACGAGGAGCAGTTGGCGGAGTTCGACCGGCCCGAGACCCTGGCGGCGATTCAGGGGGCTTTGGAGTCGGCAGGGCACCGGGTGGAGCGGGTGGGACATGTGCGCGCCTTGGCTGCCGCCCTGGTGGCGGGAAGACGCTGGGATCTGGTGTTCAACATTGCCGAGGGGCTTGCGGGGCGCAGCCGGGAGGCCCAGGCGCCGGCGCTGCTGGAGGCGTTTGGAGTTCCCTGTCTGTTTTCCGATCCCTTGACCCTGGCCATCACCCTGGACAAACCCTTAAGCAAACGGCTGGTTCGGGATGCGGGCCTGACCACCGCCCCGTTCGTGGTGCTCACAGAGAGGCAGGATCTGGATCGGGTGAATCTGCCCTATCCGTTGTTTCTCAAACCGGTGGCCGAAGGGAGCGGCAAGGGGTGTTCCACCCGCTCCCGGGTGGAAAATCCCGGTGAACTGGCGGAGGTGTTCCAGGAACTCTCCAGCCGTTTTGCCCAGCCGGTGCTGGTGGAGCCTTTTCTGCCGGGTCGGGAGTTCACCGTGGCTGTCGTGGGCAACGGTGCGGTCATCCGTCTGGCGCTGGTGGCGGAAATTCTGTTCAACCATGAACCGGATGATGAAATCTATTCGTTCGAGAACAAAGAGTCAAGCGCGCAACGGGTGGCGTATCGTCTGGTCTTTGATGAGACGGCCCGGGAGATTCTGCGGCAGGCGCTGGCCATCTACCGGTTGCTGGGGTGTCGGGATGCGGGTCGTCTGGATTTTCGTCTGGATGGGGCCGGAAAGCCCTGTTTTCTGGAGATCAATCCTCTGGCCGGACTCCATCCGGAGTTGTCGGGCTTTCCCCGCATGGCCACTCTGTGGGGATGGTCTTATGCGCAGTTGATTCTGGCCATGCTGGAAGGGGGCGTGGCCCGTCTGGCTGGCCGGGAATAAGAAAAAAGCCTCCAGAGAGTCCTGGAGGCTTTTTTCTTATGCACATGATCGTTGGCCGGGCCTGATCTTCGTTGAGAGGCCGGGAGCAAGGATCAGCGACCCTTGGACGCACCTTTGGGGGCGGTGGCGGGTTTGGCCGCAGCGGGCTTGCCAGCAGGCTTGGCGGCGGGTTTGGCGGCTGCGGGCTTGGCGGCTGCGGGCTTGGCGGCTGCGGCGGGTTGTTTGGAAACGGCCATACCTTCCTCCATGGAAGAAAAGTTGTTGTTGATGAAGGTTACATTATAAGCAAATCCGTGGGCGCGGCAATCAAAATTCGAATCTTTTTAATGGATTTTTTTGATGGATTGGATTAATGAATTTCAAGATGGTTTGGCAAGGAGGAGCGCTCTCTTGAATGGCATGGGTATTGCAAAGTTTGAATTGCATGAGAAGGTTGGCACTATCGACCAGCCTCGTCATCAGAAGGAGTGTTGTCATGAGCATGCACGGTTCGGAGAGTTTACGTTCCGCGGAGTCGATGATTCGCGTCGGCACCTTTTTCGTGGCCACCCGGGCGGATTGGCAGGCGTGGCTGGAATATGCCGGAGAAGCGGTTCCGGAACGGGTTCTGGCGGTGCAGAAACGGCCCATCCAGTCCTGGGGATCGCGACGGATCATCCGTCTTTCCGGACGGGGAAACTGAAGCCCTCTATTGCAGCGGTGTGGTGGATTTTCGGGCCGCCAGAATACTTTCGCGTCGCGCCCGCGCCTCGTTGGCGATTTCGGTTTCCGGAATCGGTGTGATCAGATTGTCGTTGGTTCGGGGCAGTTTGCCGGGCTGGGGATAGCGGGCCCGGCACTGGGTCATGATGGTCTCGACCACGGTGAGGATCTCGTCCTGATTGGGAGGAGGATCGCCGTAGACCCAGATCTCCTGCCGGTGGTTGTAGGTGAACTTGTCCACCGGACCGGTAAACGGCCCGCCTGGGGGATCCACCTGGCTTTTGCGGTAGGTGTAGACCCGGACGATCGAGCTGCGGGGATGGAAGCCGATGATCATTTCCGAGTTGGTGAGGGGTTCCCGGATGTAGCAGGCGTCCCGCAGACGGGAGGTGATCAGGCCCCGGGTGAGTTCATCGAACTCCTGGATGAGACCGCTGGCTTGCAGTTCCTTGCGCAGATGGCGGCAGAGGCGGCGCACGTCGTTGGGGGGATAGTAGCGTCTGACGCGGCGGAACCGCAGGCAGGTGCAGGTGAGCTTGCAGAGATTGACCCGGTAGTTGAAATGGATCAGTCTGTGACTGGCGACCAGGATGGTTTTATCCCGCTCGGAGGGAAGCTGGGGTAAAAGCAGGGATGGACAATAGGGGATGGATTCGAGAATATGGCGTTTTTTGCGGTTGGGCGCGATCAGGAGTTCGTATATCGCCCAGATCACGATGCCAATGAGCAGAATCGCCACGATCCAAGGCCAGAAACCCGGCAGGTAAGATGGTTGGGCAGTGGGATTGATCATCTCTTTCGGATATGATGAGAAATCGGTTTATGGAAAATTGGGGTACATTAACATCGGCTGGACGGTGACACCATGGTTGCAATGCATTTTTTTCTGCCTGATTGGTTGAAGCGGGCATCCGGACGTTTTTTGCGGGGTTGTCTGGGTGGCATGGCGGGTTCAATGGTGTGGGGAGTGGTTCTGCCGGCGCTGGCCATGGATGCCACGGAGATTCTGCAGTCCGTGGATCGGAAGCTGCATGCGACCAGCTTTGAAAGTTTCAACCGGATCACCTTCGAGATGCCCAATGGACGTCAGCGCAATGTCACCCTGTACAGCGCCCATGCCCCGGGGAGACGCTCCCTGGCGGTGGTGGTCGCTCCGGATGAGTTGCGGGGCCGGGCGGTGCTGAAAATGGGGGACGAGGTGTGGATGCACATGCCCGGCGAACTGGAGACCCGCAAGACCAGCCAGATGCTGTCGGTGATCGGGGGGGTGTTCAACAACGCCGATTATCTGCTGGGAGACTTTTCCGAGGAGTATCAACCCGCCCTGGCTGGCGAGGACGATGAGATGTGGAAACTCTCCCTCAAGCCTCGCCATGCGAGCACCCCCTATGCCCGTCTGGAGATGAAGGTGGACAAGAAAAGCCTGCTGCCCCTGGAAGTGATCCAGTACGACGCAGCCGGGTTCGCCCTCAAGACGATCCAGTACCGGGATCCCCAGTCGGTGAGCGGGGATCATCTGGCTCCCATGCTTATGGAGACCTCCAGCGGATTGAATCAAGGCTATCGCTCCTCCTGGCGGATAGGCCGGATGGATGGACGGGAGTTTCCCCCCAGCGCCTTCACCCGGGAGTTCCTGCCCCGGGCCGGACAGTTGATGAAATAGCGGGCTTTCCGGAGAGTGTTTCGATGAAGACTTGACAAGTGGGAGGGTTTCCTGCAATCTTTGTCGATTACAATCAGTTCAGACGCGCCTCGGGGAGTGATCATTTTGAGTAAGGAAGACGTCATAGAAATGGAGGGAACGGTTATGGAAAACCTTCCCAATGCCATGTTCCGCGTGGAACTGGAGAATCAACACAAACTTTTGTGTCACATCTCCGGTCGCATGAGAAAGCACTATATCCGCATTTTGCCGGGTGACAAGGTGACGGTGCAGTTGACCCCTTATGATCTTACCAAGGGGCGCATCTCCTACCGTCACAAGTAGTTTCCCTCCTGTCGGATGACTCTCTCCCCCCTCCATTAAGGGACCACCTTTTCCCCTGCGAGAGGGAACCGCTCACCCATGAGTTACAATGCTTCCCAGATCGAAGTCCTGGAAGGACTGGAAGGGGTGCGCCGTCGGCCTGGCATGTACATCGGCGGCACCGATGAACAGGCATTGCATCATCTTGTGGTGGAACTCCTCGACAATGCCACGGACGAGGCCTCATCGGGTCACGCCAACCGGGTCCAGGTGACGCTGCGCAAGGATGGCGCCGTGGCGGTCTGGGATAACGGACGGGGCATTCCTGTGGATCCTCTGCCCCGCTATCCGGACAAGTCGGCCCTTGAAGTCATCATGACCACCCTGCACGCCGGTGGCAAATTCCACGACAAAGCCTATGAAACCGCAGGCGGCCTGAACGGCGTCGGGGTTTCCGTGGTCAACGCCCTGGCGGCGTGGACCGAAGTGGTGGTGGAGCGGGATGGCTTCCGCTGGCGGCAGCGTTTTGCCCGGGGGTGCGCCGGTGGCCCTCTGGAACGGCTGGAACCCACCCGTCGGCATGGCACCCTGGTCACTTTCCAGCCGGACGGGGAGATCTTTCCGGTCACCCGCTTCGATCCGGAACGTGTGCTGGAGATGTGTCGGGCCAAGGCCTATCTCAATCGGGGTCTGACCGTGGTGCTCCGGGACGAGGAACGGGACGCGGAACATCTGTTTCTCTATCCCGACGGGGTGCGGGATTTCGTGCGGGAGATGGTCCCGAACGACCTGCGGGTGATTCCTGAACCTTTTTCCGGTCTGGTGGAACGGTTCGGCGAGGATGGCAGGGGTCGGCTGGAGTGGGCCATGGTCTGGACCACCGAGGAGAAGGGGCGCACCTTGTTTTACTGCAACACCATCCCCACCCAGGACGGGGGGGTGCATGAAACCGGTTTGCGGGCCGCGTTGCTCAAAGGGATGCGGGAGTTTGCCGAGGCGCGCAATCTGGTGCCCAAGGGGATGGATCTGGCCCCCGAGGATGTGCTGGATGGCCTCAGCGGGGTGTTGTCCCTGTTCATCCCCAATCCGGAGTTCGCCGGACAGACCAAGGACCGCCTCACCAACGCCGGGGTGGCCCGTCGGGTGGAGGCGATCGTCAAGGACAACCTGGACCACTGGTTGCACGGAGCGCCGGAGCGGGCCTCCCGACTGGTGGAGCATGCGCTGGAACGGACCCGGGAGCGGCTCAACCGGAAAAAAAATCTGACCCGGGTCACCCGCAAAACCGCCACCACCCGTTTGACATTGCCTGGAAAATTGACGGATTGCATCTCGTCGGATACCGGCGCCACGGAACTGTTCATCGTCGAGGGGGATTCCGCCGGCGGTTCCGCCAAACAGGCCCGGGATCGCAACATCCAGGCGGTGTTGCCGCTGCGGGGCAAGATTCTCAATGTGGAACAGGCCAACCTGGAGAAGTTCGAGGCCAACGCGGAGATCAAGAATCTCATCACCGCCATCGGCGCCGGATGCGGCAAATCCTTCGATGTGGAGAAGGTGCGTTATGGCCGGGTGGTGATCATGACGGACGCCGACGTGGATGGCGCGCACATCGCCAGTCTGTTGCTGACTTTTTTCTATCGGTACATGGCGCCGTTGATCTATGCCGGTCGGCTTTATCTGGCACAACCTCCGTTGTACCGGGTGGTCACGGGCGGAGAGACCCGCTATGCTCTGAATGATGCCGCCAAGGAGGCCATGGTGGCGGCGATTCTTAAGCGCAAGGCCAACGCCAAGGTGGAAATTTCCCGGTTCAAGGGGCTCGGCGAGATGGATCCGCCCCAGTTGCGGGAGACCACCATGTCTCCGGCCAGCCGTCATCTGCTCAAGGTGGTGGTGGACGATCCGGTCTCCACGGATGATACCTTCGACCGTCTGATGGGCAAACGCCCGGCGGAACGATTCCGGTTCATCCAGGAAAAAGCCCATTTCGCAAAGGATCATCTGGACATTTGAACCCCAATCGCCCTATGTTTGCATCCCGACGACCTTTGTAGGTTGCGGAAATCGGTTTTGGGGTGATGCGTCACATTCAGTCGGAATAGGGGATGGCAAGCGTGATTGCCGTGATCAAACATGTTTTCCGGATCGGCGTGGTGCTGATCGGCATTTCCGGAGGGGCGCTGGCCGCGGCGACCCAGAACGATCCATTCGTGGGTTCCATCGAGGCGGCCCTGCAGAAAAATCCCCGGACCGCTGCCGCGGAGGCGCAGCTCAGGGCGGCCATGGAACGCTGGCCGCAGAGCTGGGCGCTGCTCAAACCCACCATCGATCTGAATGCCTCCCTGAGTCACAACCGCACCCGCTGGAATTCGGGTGTGGTTTCCACCGATCCTGAGATCGTGGGGCTCTCCCTGACCCAGGCCATCTTCAACCAGAAGGCGCTGATCGGTCTTCGGCAGGCCAGGCCCTATGTGGCCTCCTTCGAGCAGGATCTGCAGGCGGCGATTCAGGGGGTGTTTCTGGATGCCGCCTCCGCCACCATCGACGTGATGCAGGGCGCGGAAGTGGTGAGTCTGGCCAGGAACAACCGGGAACTGCTGCAACACCATCTGGAGGCGACCCGTTCCCGCTACAAGGTGGGGGAGATCACCCGCACCGATGTGAGTCAGGCGGAATCCCGTCTGGCCGCGGCCCAGGCCAATCTGGTGCGCAGCGAAAACACCCTGGCGGTGGCCCGGGCCCGTTTTCAGGAAGTGACCGGGGTGAAGGTGCCGGAAGGGTTGCGTCTGCCGGGTTTCCGTGAGGATCTGCAGAGGGACTCCCTGGTGGATCTGCAGATGCGTGCCGTGGAGCGTCCGGATTTCATGGCGGCCCGGATGCGTCTGCAGGTGGCCGAGGAGGATGTGGAGCTGAAACGGGCCGGGCACATGCCCACGGTATCCCTGTCGGCCAAGACGAGCCGTACCCGGGGTGAGGAGCTTGCCGGCACCACGGATCCTTTGAGCAAATACTCCGTGGATCTGGGGTTGACCATGCCGATCTACGCCGGGGGCATGACCGTCTCCCAGACCGCCGAATCTCTGGCCCGCAAGGAGGCCACGGCTGCGGATCTGGAACGGCTGCGGCTGCAGGTGGTGCGCGAGGTGGAGGCGGCTTTGCTGGATCTGCACAGCGCCCGGGCGGCCCATACCGCGCTGGAGACCGGTCTGAAGGCGGCCAATGACGCGCTGGCGGGTGTGGAAAAAGAGTATCAGGTGGGAACCCGTACGGCCCTGGATCTTCTGGATGCCAGAAACGAAGCCTTTACCGCCCAGACCGAGCTGGCCAAGAGTCGTTTTGGCCTGGTCATGGCCGGATTCAAGCTGTTGCATGCCATGGGGCGTCTGAATCTGGACGCCCTGACCTGGGAGACCGGGCAGACCCGGGAACCCGCCCCGAAAAAGAGCCGTTGAGGTTCAGGTGCAGCAATGTTTTTTGATCATTGGTTCAAGAAGCGTCGATTGGAGACAGACATGCGCGATAAAGTGGAAAAGGTGTTGGAAGAGGTCCGTCCGTTTCTGCAACGGGACGGCGGGGATGTGGAACTGGTGGACGTGACCCCGGACAATGTGGTGCAGGTGCGTTTGCGCGGGGCCTGTGGCACCTGTCCCGGGGCCATCATGACCCTGAAGGGGGGCATCGAGCGCCTTATGAAGGAGCGCATTCCGGAGGTGGTTTCCGTGGAGAGCGTCCGCTGACGGCCTTGACTTTGCGCTATCTGCCCTCTCCCCACGCGGATGACAGGCCGGCAGGGGTGAGCGTGGATCTGTTGGTGGTCCACGCCATCAGTCTGCCGCCGGGCGCTTTCGGGGGTCCGTTTGTGGACGACCTGTTTCTGGGGCGTCTGGATCCCGAGGCCCATCCCGGTTTTCGCGAGCTGGCCGGATTGCGGGTCTCCGCCCATTTTCTGATCGATCGAACCGGGGAGTTGACCCAGTATGTCCCGGTTTCCAGACGGGCGTGGCATGCGGGCAAGAGCGTCTGGTTGGGTCGGGAGCAGTGCAACGACTTCTCCGTGGGGGTGGAGCTGGAAGGGATGGAACATGGTCACTTCACCGGCGAGCAGTACAGTCGTCTGGCGGTGCTGGCCCGCACCCTGATGGCCCGGCTGCCGGCCTTGACCCCGGATCGGATCGTCGGTCATCGGGACATCGCCCCGGAGCGTAAATGGGATCCGGGTTCCGGTTTTGACTGGGAGCACTTCCGCGCCCTGCTGAGCTGGACCCGTCCCGATGAGCAATCCGCCTTGGTCTGGGAGTGAGCATGGTCAAGCATCTTCACATCATCGGCATTTGCGGTACGGCCATGGCCGGCATCGCCGCCCTGGCCAGGGACGGGGGGTGGCGGGTGACCGGATCGGATGCCGGCGTCTATCCGCCGATGAGCGATTTTCTGGCGGAACGGTCCATTCCGGTGGCGGAAGGCTTTCGTGCCGGGAATCTGGATCCGGCGCCGGATCTGGTGGTGGTGGGCAACGCCATCTCCCGGGGCAATCCGGAACTGGAAGCGCTGCTGGATCTGGGCATTCCCTATATTTCCGGTCCGGAGTGGCTGCACGCGCATGTGCTGCAGGGGCGTCATCCCGTGGTGGTGACCGGAACCCATGGCAAGACCACCACCACCAGCCTGCTGGCCCGGGTGTGGGAAGAGGCGGGGTGGAAGCCGGGGTTTCTCATCGGCGGCATTCCTCTGGACTTCGGCGTGAGCGCCCGGATGCCGGAAGGGCCCTGGGTCATGGTCGAAGGCGACGAGTACGATACCGCCTTCTATGACAAGCGTCCGAAATTCCTGCACTATCGACCGCGCACCTTGATTCTCCACAATCTGGAGTATGACCATGCGGACATCTATCCGGATCTGGAAGCGATCCGGGTGCAGTTCCGCATTCTGTTGCGCACCGTGCCGGGCTCCGGGCTGGTGCTGGCCAACGGGGATGACCCGGAGATCGAAACCCTGTTGGCCCATGCCCACTCCCGGGTGGTGCGCTATGGCCTGAATGCCGGTCATCCTTTTTCCGCCCGCATCGATCAGGAGGATGGACGTCTCTGGACCCTGTTGCGGGATGGGCGTCCCTTCTTTTCCGTCTCCTGGAACGCCACTGGCCATCACAATGTCATGAACGGCCTGGCCGTGGCCGCCGCCGCCCTTTCCCATGGCATGGATCCCCTGCGGGTGCGGGATGGGCTGGCCGGTTTTCGCGGCGTGGCGCGACGGCTGCAACTGCGCTTTGAAATTCAGGGCGTTGCGGTCTATGATGATTTCGCCCACCATCCAACGGCCATCGAGACCACCCTGAAAGGGATCCGGGCCAGCGTCGGGGATGCCCGGGTGTGGGTGATTCTCGAACCCCGTTCCAACACCATGCGGCGGCGGGTCCATCAGGAGCGTCTGGCTCCGGCCCTGGCCGCGGCGGACCGGGTGATTCTGGCCCGCCCCGCGGCCCGCGGCCTCCCCCCGGACGAACTTCTGGATGTGGAGGCGGTGGCGGAACGGATCAATCGGGAACGGCCCTTGCCGGGTCACGATCATCGCGCCCTGGTGGTGGAGGGGGCGGCGGAGACTGTGGCCCATCTCCAGACCCGGGTCCGTCCCGGGGATCGGGTGGTGGTGATGAGCAATGGCGGTTTTGATGGCATTCATGAACGGTTGCGGGTCATGCTGACCTTGCAGAGCGGGTGAGCGGGGGGATGCGCCAACATGAGACAGGAAGGGAGTCTGGCCGGTAAGTTCCTCATCGCCATGCCCGGTCTCCGTGATGCCCATTTCGAACGGGCGGTGCTGTTCGTCTGCTCGCATACCGGCGATGGGGCACTGGGACTGGTGATCAATCAGCCTCATCCGGTGTCGATGCGGGAGATCATCCAGCAACTGGGCCTCACCTGGCGTCGTCCGGATCAACAGCCCCAGGTGTTTCAGGGGGGACCGGTGGCGCTGGACCGGGGCTTCATTCTCTACGAACGCAATGTGGAGTGTCCGGGCTGCATCGAGGTGGAGAAGGGACTCTATCTGGGAACCAACCCGGACATCCTGCGCCATCTCATGGAGGAGACGGGGGGACGGTTCCTGCTGGCTTTGGGCTACTCGGGCTGGGCAGGCGGGCAACTGGAAGCCGAATTGCGCGACAACTCCTGGCTGGTGAGCACCCTCAGTCGTGATGTTCTGTTCGATGCCCCGGCGGTGGACCGCTGGAGTACCGCCCTGCACGGTCTGGGGATCGATCCGGCCATGCTGACCGATCCGGGCGCTCATCTGATCAATTGAATCCCGTCGGCTTCCTTGTCTTGGGATGAGGTCATGATTCAACCTTCCTTGCGACAGTTTCACACCCTGGCCACCCTCGGCAATCTCGTTCCGGTTTACCGGGAGATCATGGCCGATCTGGACACCCCGGTCTCCGCCTTCCTCAAGGTGGCGGGAGAGCAACCCTACGCCTTTCTGCTGGAGTCGGTCCAGGGAGGGGAGAAGTGGGGTCGCTACAGCATGATCGGTCTGGATCCCCTGGCCCTGTTCACGGTCCATGGCAACCGGGTGGCCATCCGCGATACCCGCGACGAGACCACCCGGCACGAAGAAGGGGATCCCATGGGGATCCTCAAACAGTACATGAGCCGCTTCCGTCCGGTCGCCGTGGAGGGACTGCCCCGGTTCCACGGCGGCGCGGTGGGCTATTTCTCCTATGACATGGTGCGCTGTTTCGAGAAGATCCCGGATGCCAACCCGGATCTCCTCGGCTGTCCGGACGCCCAGTTCATGATTACAGATTTGACCCTGATTTTCGATAATTTATTGGGTCGGCTCAAAGTGGTGGTCAATGTGCTCGTGGAGCCCGGGCAATCCCTGGACAGGCTCTATCAACAGGCCGTGGAACGGATCGACGCGGTGGTGGAACGGTTGCACACCGGTTCCGCCCGTCTTCCCGATGTGTTCCCGGGAAGGCCGGTGGGCGAGGCGGATTTCGAACACGAAACCCCCCGGGAGGTGTTCGAGGCGGCGGTGCGTCAGGCCAAGGAGTACATTCTGGCCGGAGATATTTTTCAGGTGGTGCTTTCTCACCGGCTGTCGATTCCTTTCGCCCATCCTCCCATTGCCATGTATCGGGCGTTGCGGGCCACCAATCCCTCGCCATACCTCTATTTCATGCGTTTGGGGGATTTTTCCATCGCCGGATCGAGTCCGGAGATTCTGGTGCGTCAGGAGGGGGAGATCGCCACGGTCCGACCCATTGCCGGCACCCGGCGGCGCGGGGAGGATGTGGCGCAGGATCTGGCTTTGGAACAGGAACTCCTCGCCGATCCCAAGGAGGTGGCCGAACACATCATGCTGGTGGATCTGGGTCGCAACGATCTGGGTCGGGTGGCGGTGAACGGTACGGTGCGGGTCACGGAACGTTTTGTGGTGGAACGCTACTCCCATGTGATGCACATCGTCTCCAACGTCGAGGCCCGGCTGAAACCGGGTCTGGACGCCTTCGATCTGGTGGCGGCCACCTTCCCGGCGGGAACCGTGAGCGGGGCGCCGAAGATCCGTGCCATGGAGATCATCGACGAACTGGAGGTCTCCCGTCGGGGTCCGTACGCGGGCGCGGTGGGGTATATCTCTTTTTCCGGCAACATGGATCTGGCCATCACGCTCCGCACCGCCATCATCAAGGATGGACGGCTCCATGTGCAGGCGGGAGCCGGGATCGTCGCCGACTCCGTGCCGGAGAGGGAGTACGAGGAGACCAGGGAAAAGGCCCGGGTGGTGTTGCGTGCCGTGGATCTGGTCCAGCGAGGCTTGGAGTGAGGCGTCCATGCTGCTTCTGATCGATAATTATGACTCGTTCACCTACAACCTGGCTCAATATTTCGGCGAGCTGGGCGCGGAGGTGCAGGTGTTCCGCAACGATGCCCTGACCGTCGAGGAGATCGAGGCCAGAAATCCGGCCCGGATCGTGATCTCCCCCGGTCCGGGGAATCCGGATCAGGCGGGGATCACCCTGGAGGTGATACGTCGCCTGGCGGGACGGATTCCCATTCTGGGGGTCTGTCTGGGGCATCAGGCCATCGGACAGGCTTTCGGCGGACTGGTGGTGCGCGCTCCGGAGTTGATGCACGGCAAGACCTCCATGATCGAACACGATCAGGCGGGGGTGTTCACCGGTTTGCCGGTGCCGTTTCGCGCCACTCGATACCACTCTTTGGTGGTGGCCCGGGATTCGGTGCCCGACTCCCTGCAGGTGACTGCCTGGACCGGGGATGGTCTGGTGATGGGCTTGCGTCATCGTTCGTTGCGGGTGGAGGGGGTGCAGTTTCATCCCGAGTCGATCCTGACCGAGCACGGGCACGCCCTGTTGGCCAATTTTCTGCGGGACTGAAGCGGAGTCGCGGCGATGGAGATCCGGGAGATGTTGGGCCGACTGGTGGCGGGTGGGAATCTGCGGTTGGAGGAGGCCCGCTGGATGATGGACCGGATCATGTCCGGAGAGATGACCCAGGCCCAGATCGGCGCCTATCTCACCGCCTTGCGCATGAAAGGCGAAACCGTGGAGGAGATCGCCGGTTCGGCCATGACCATGCGGGCCCATGCCAGCCGGGTGAGGGCCTCCGGCACCGTGATCGACACCTGCGGCACCGGCGGGGATGGCCTGGGCACCTTCAACATCTCCACCACCGTGGCCTTTGTGGTGGCCGCCTGCGGCGTGACCGTGGCCAAACATGGTAACCGGGCCATTTCCTCGAAAAGCGGTTCGGCGGATCTGTTGTTCGCTCTGGGGGTGAAAATCGATCTGGAACCCCACAGGGTGGAGGCCTGTCTGGATGAGGCGGGCATCGGTTTTCTCTTCGCTCCCCGCCATCATGGGGCCATGCGTCATGCCATGGGGCCTCGCCAGGAGCTGGGTTATCGCACCCTTTTCAATCTCCTCGGGCCGTTGACCAATCCCGCCGGAGCCAAACGGCAACTGCTGGGGGTGTTTTCGGCCCGCTGGGTGGAACCCGTGGCCCGTGCTCTGGGTCTGCTGGGCTCGGAGCATGCCATGGTGGTGCATGGCTCCGATGGTCTGGACGAGATCACCACCACCGGTCCGACCCTGGTGGCGGAGTGGACCCCGGCAGGCGCTCTGCACACCTGGACCCTGGATCCGGCAGATTATGGCATCCCTCTGGTCCGTCCCGAAGAGCTCGCCGGCGGGGACGCGCCCCATAACGCCGCCATCACCCGGCGCATTCTGGAAGGGGCTTCTGGTCCCCATCGGGAGATCGTGCTGCTCAACGCCGCCGCCGCCCTGCGGGTGGCGGGGGTGGTCGCCGACATTCCGGCTGGCATCGCCCTGGCTGCCCAGGCCCTGGATCAGGGGCTGGCCCTGGCCAGACTTCAACAACTCGTCCGTGTCTCCAACGCCTGAGACTTCCGAACCCTCATGTCCGACACCATTCTCGACCGCATCATGGCCCGCAAACGGGCAGAGGTCGTCGCCGCCCGTCGGCATCGCTCCGAGGCCGACCTTCTGGCCGGATGCCAGGAAGGCTCTCCCCCCCGGGGTTTTGCCGCCGCGCTGCAAAAGACCGCTCAGGCCCGCACCCCGGCGGTGATCGCCGAGGTCAAACTCGGTTCCCCTTCCAAGGGGCGGATCCATCCGGAACATCTCCCTTTCGATCCCGCCGGGATCGCCTCCGGCTACGCCCGACACGGCGCAACCTGCATCTCCTGTCTGACGGATCGGGACTTTTTCTTCGGGGAGGGGGAATACGTGAACCGGATACGGGATCAGGTGGCGCTTCCCGTGTTGCGCAAGGATTTTCTCTATGATCCCTACCAGGTGGTGGAGTCCCGTTCTCTGGGAGCGGATGCGATTCTGTTGATCATGGCGGTGCTCTCCGTGCCCCAGGCCCGGGAGTTGGAAGCGGCGGCCATGGATCTGGGCATGGATGTGCTGGTGGAGGTTCACGACGAGGAAGAACTGGCAGCCGCCCATGAACTGCGCACTCCGTTGCTGGGGATCAACAACCGCAATCTCAAGACCTTCGTCACCGATCTGCAGACCACCTTCCGGCTGGCCCGGTTGGCGGAACCGGCCCGAATGGTGGTCTCGGAAAGTGGCATACGGGATGGCCAAGACCTGCGACTAATGATGGATCGGAATATTTTTGCCGTATTGATCGGCGAGTCTTTCATGAAAGAGTCGGATCCGGGCAAGGCGCTGGGGCGGATGTTGGAGAATGTATGATTGTTTGTTGATTTGCTAAACCGCAACCATTTCGGGACACGCAGTTTTATTTGTAGGGGTCCAGGGGGATTATCCCCCTGGTGGGATCCAAGGGCGAAGCCCTTGGGACTTTGCTTTTGGCGCGCTTTTC
>JADGAB010000470.1 GCA_015232245.1 Magnetococcales bacterium
CTTTCAGCAGGCCGGCAACACCCTGCTGGATCTGATCAACGATATCCTGGATCTCTCCAAGGTGGAGGCGGGCCAGTTCAACCTGGAACAGATCCCCTTCGATCTGCCGGATCTGGTGGATGGAGTGGTCCAGATCCTCGCCCCCCGGGCCCGGAAAAAGGCGGTCATCCTGGAACGGGTGCTCGCACCGGATATTCCCGAGCATCTTCTGGGAGATCCGAAACGTCTGCGGCAGATCCTGGTCAATCTGGTGGGCAATGCGGTCAAGTTCACCCCGCAGGGGCATATTCTGGTTTCCGTCACCACAGAGGGAGATCAGAGCTCCTCCATCCGTTTGCGGTTTACCGTGGCGGATACCGGTATCGGCATTCCGGCGGAAAAACTTGGTGTCATTTTCGAGCCATTCACCCAGGCGGACTCTTCCGTGACCCGGAGTTACGGGGGAACCGGATTGGGACTGGCCATCTGTCATCATCTGGCACAGATGATGGACGGGGAGATCCGGGTCACCAGTCAGGAAGGACGGGGCAGCATTTTCACCTTCACCTGTCGCTTCGCCGCGGTGCGTGAACCGGCAATCGCCACCCCGGAAGATCCCCAACACCTTGTCATCGTCGGCAAGCGGATTCTGTTGATGGATGACAACCGCACCAATCTGCGCATCTATCAGGAGACTCTGGATCATGCCGGTTGCGAAACCCAGGTGGCTGTCTGTCTCAACGAGGGCTGGATCAAGATCGTCGATGCCATGGAGCAGGGGGCTCCCTTTCACGCCCTGTTGCTGGATTATCATCTCCCCGAGGCCGACGGACTGCAACTGATCCGCATGCTGCGCGTCAGAACGGAAACCGCCCGGATGCCGATTCTGTTGCTCACCTCGGACGATCGGGCCGAGGTGTGTCGCCAGGCGAGCCATTGGAACGTTCGTCATCTGGTGAAACCGGTGCGCCGACGGTTGTTGCTCAGCACCCTGGCAGCGTTGATCGAGCATCCGGAACTGCCCGGTTCCGGCATCAATCCCGCGCAGGTTCCCGGGCTTCGGCTGCTGTTGGCCGAGGACGCCATCGAAAACGTCGAGTTGATCGAGGCTTATCTGAAACAGACCCGACACCATCTGACCGTGGTTCAGAATGGCCGGGAGGCCCTGGCCAGGATTCAGAGTCACTCTTTTGATCTGGTTCTGATGGATATGCAGATGCCGGTCATGGACGGTTACGAAGCCTGCCGGGCCATTCGCGCCTGGGAAAGCCGCCAGGGTCGGTCGGCCTGCCGGATCATCGCCCTGACCGCCAACGCCCTGGACGGGGATGAAGAGAAATGTCTGCAGGCGGGATGCGATCTCTATGTGTCCAAGCCCATCAAGAAGGCCGTTTTCTTGAACATGCTTCAGGATTACGCCCAGAGCATATCTCAGGATGTGGCTTGAATCTTCTGGAGAGAACGGGGAAGGGTGGCGCGGGTTGACGGACAGATCAGGCTCTCTCTTTGTTCTGTCCGTCAACCGATATCAGACTGGCAGGGGGAGTCCCCTGGATTTTATTCGCACTCCGCTGCGACGATCTGGCAACGCTTGTGACCACACATCTCCATGGCGTCGTCGATGGCTTTTTGTTTGTTGCGGCCATAACCATAACCATAGTATTTTTTGGAAACCGCCACCGCGCCGCAGGTTTCAAACCAGACAACGGCTTTGCAATTGGTGCCGCCATACTCTCTGCAATACTTGACGGCATGTCTTTGGGCTCTTTCCTTGGAATCTTCGCCAATGGAGAAACCATAGGCCGGATCATCGTCACCGTACTGGTTGTCGATGGCGATGGCTCCATAGGCAAAGACGCTGCTGGGCAGGGCAAGGGTCATCAGGAGAGCCAGGAACAGGGTCTTTTTCATGCTTCAATCCTTATAACGTGCTGGAATGGGTTGGTTTTTTTGGGATGCTCGACGCCGGGGAACATCGCGCTTCTTGCCGCCGTCAAGATCAGAATACACTATCAGGACAAACAATGCCAGGGGTTGGATTCTGTGATTGGGGCGGAAAGGGCGCACAGAAGAAGCGGTCAGGGGTTGCCTGACCGCTTCTTTCTGTTAACGTGAGT
>JADGAB010000471.1 GCA_015232245.1 Magnetococcales bacterium
TCCAAAGCCTTGCGCAACAACTCCTCGGCATCCTTGAGCCGTCCCATGTCCAGATAGAGCGCCCCCAGATCCCGCATGGAGCGCAGCACATCCATATGCTTCTCGCCCAGAACCGTCTTGCGCTTTTCCAACGCCTTCAGGAACAGTTTTTCCGCCTCATCCCTGGCCCCGAGCTTGTGACGCACCCGCGCCAGGTTGTTCAATGCCTTGAGGGTCTTTTGATGGGCCTCGCCATAGATTTCGGTCCAGAGAGCCAGCACCTTTTCGAACAACGGCGCGGCCTCCTTGTAGTTCTGCTGCAACAGATACAGATAGGCCAGATTGTTCACGAAGGCCGCCGCGTCCGGATGCTTCTCCCCGAGGCTTTTGGCTGCGGAGGCGATGGCGTTGCGGTACAGAGGCTCGGCCTTGTCGAAGTTGCCCTGGCTTTCGTGCAACAACGCCAGGTTGTTCAGCGTGGCCAGGGTTTCCGGATGATCCTCCCCCGCCATCTTGCGGGAACTCTGCCAGGCGGCGCGCAGCAGGGGTTCGGCCTCGTCGTAGAGCCCTTCGTTCTCGAAGACCAGTCCCAGATTGTTCATCACGTTGATGGAGGCCTGATGTTCGGTCCCCACGATCTTGCGATATCCGTCCAGGGTCGCGGCATACAGTTTTTCCGCCTCCGCCAGCCGTCCCTGCCGACGATAGACCCCGGCCAGCCGGTTCCGGGTGGCCAGCAGATTGGGATGATCCGCGCCCAGAAGCTGGGTTTCCCCCTGCAGCACCTCGGTGATCAGGGGTTCGGCCTTCTCGTACTCCCCGGCATCCTCGAACACCTGGGCCAACGCCCCCTGGGCATCCAGCAGAGGCTGGGCCGCGGCGACCTTCTTGGCCACGGCGATGACCTCTTCAAGTTTTTTGCGGGCCTCGTCGAAACGGCCATCGCGCCGGATCAGTTCCGCGGCCTCCACCCGCGCCGACAGCGCGGCGGGTTCCCCCGGCGGCAAGACCGCCAGATAAATCCGGTCCGCCTGATCGTACAGGGCCAGGGCTGCTTTCAGATCCCCCTTGCGGGTGGTGGTGCTGGCCAGCAGCGTGAGATATTCGGCCAGACGGGGATGCCAGAGGCCGAAAGTCTTCTCGAAGCGCTCCCGCGCCGCGCCAAGCCACTTGAAAGGCTGATCCACCTCGCCCACGTTCAGATGGAGCCGAACCAGCGTCATGCCCGCGTCCAGGGAGGCGGGATGGGTGGCCCCCACCGCGGTTTCCCAACCGGCGAGCACTGCCTTGCGGGTCTCCAACGCCTTGGGAAACACTCCGGCCCCTTCCAGGAGATCCCCCCGCAACGCAAGCACCTTCAAGGTTTCCGGATGTTCGGCCCCGAGAAGCTCCCGGCCCAGGGCCAGGGATTTTTCCAGCGCGCCTTCCGCCTCGGCCATGGCTCCGGCCTGATACTGAAGAACCGCCAGCTCCCGCAATCCGACAAACACCGTGTAATGCTTTGCGCCGAACTCGGCCTGGGCCTTTTCCAACGCCTTGCCGGACTGCTCCACCGCCCCCCTGGCATCCCCCTTGGCCATGCGGGCTGCGGCCTCCTGATTCAGCGCCGACCAGGCAGCCGCAGCCGCCTGCTTGCCCGGCGGGATGGCCGAAACCTTGGCCAGCTTGTCGTTCAACGCTTTGGGCAACCCCTCCCGCAAACGCTGAATGGCCTCGTTGCCCTGGGCCGCCTCGGTCGGACGTTTGGCCTCCACCGCCAGTTTCACGGCCTTGAAAAAGTGCTCGACCGCCTTGGCATCGTGTTTTTTGTCCGCCTCGACCGCGACCTGCAGCGCCTCGATCACCGGATCCTTGACCGGAGCCGCCCCGGCAGCATCAACCCCGCCGAACAAGGCCCCCAACACCAACACGGTGCCCGCGAACCAGAACCGCCCTTGCCGCCGGGCCTGTCCATTGGTCAGATGGTCATGCATCGCAACGCCCATATGTCGTTCTCCAAAGCGTTTTTTGTCCACAGTGATTTTGAAGAGTGTCATTTTGAGGAGGTCTTGATCCGTTCGATTTCGGCACGGACCAGAGGTTCCGCGATCTCCGGCAGATTCTCCAACACCAGTTC
>JADGAB010000472.1 GCA_015232245.1 Magnetococcales bacterium
CGACTGCGGAACTGGCCCCGGTGATGACCAGCACGCCACCCGGAAACTCCTTGCTCAAGATCGTATTGCCGCTGTCACGCGACCTCGACGGCTGCACCAGCGACTTCAGCACCGGGCTGAACTCGATCAACGAACTGATTCGTTGCCGGGAGACCCGTTTGGCCGTTTCCACCGTGGGTTGCACCAACAAGAACGGCACGGGGGCTTGGTCAATCGAGTAGCCAATCCAGTTCAGGCCAATCTCCGTGCCGCCGATCTGACTGCCTTTCATGAAAACGACTCGTTCCACCGGCGACGACGGGGAGAGGCAGTCCATGATCTCCTTGAGATACGGGGTGCGGCTGGTACGCCAAGGCCCTGGCGAGCCGGAAGACTTCGATGAAAGCGTCCGGTTCGCGTCGGCCCAGTCGGAGACGCTCAGCAGGGGCCGGGGTTTTATTCCATAAAGGAATGCCGATTTGTACGACAGCATCCGGCTGTTTGGGGCGGTTTTGGCCATGTTGGAAAACTCCCCACACCGTGTCGTCACGCGGGCGAGCATGTTTGAAATTCATGCTCCGAAGGTTGCGCATTTGCCCTGGGGCCAGAGGCGTCGGGGGATATGCTTTGCTATGCTGCGTTGTGTGGGTTCAGCGACACGCCCCGCTCGGCGGCCATCATTTCAAACGTCTTGCCGCCAGATCCTTCCAGATAAACGATCTTGCCGGTTCCCTGGATGAACCGTTGCACCGCCACGTCCACGTAAACCGGGCTGATCTCCATGGCATACACCCGGCGACCCGTCTGCTCTCCGGCCATAATCTGGGATCCTGAACCGGAAAACGGCTCGTAGCACAGCCCGCCCGGCTTGACGTGCTGACGCATGGGAATGGCGAAACAGTCCAGCGGCTTGGGCGTTGGATGCTCCGGTCGGTCGTCCCCGGACAGGGATTTCATATCCCAGACCGTTGAGAAGTGTTCAACATCCTTGATTTTGGCCGGACGGTTGCCCTTGATCCAGCCGTAAAAGCAGGGCTCGTGCTTCCAGAGGTAATGCGTCCGGGTCAGCACCGAGGCGTTCTTGTTCCAGATGATCTGCTGGTGGACGAACGCGCCCAGCTTTTCCCACACCGCCTCCACCATGGCCTGACGCTTGGAAGCGTGCCAGCAATACCATGCAGAGTGGGGGTCAATGGCGTGATCGATGGCCGCCCGGATGAACCCCTCGTAAAGCTCTGGCCCCTGGCTGGAGTCGTCCCAAGTGACGCCGTAGCTGTCTGACCAGTCCTTGTTGCCTCCCACCCAGCCTTTCTTGCCAACGGCGGCCACGGCGTCAGGCCCGGCCTTTGCGGCTTTTTCTTTCTCGCGCCTGTTTGGCGGGTGGTTGGTTCCATCATAATCAACGAGGTATGGCGGGTCGGTCGCAAACAGGATGGCCCGTTCGCCCTTCATCAAGCGGATGACATCCTCGGCCTTGGTGCTGTCGCCGCACAGGAGGCGGTGTTCGCCAAGCACCCACAGATCGCCTGGACGGCTGACGGGATTGGCGGGCGGTTCAGGGATGATTTCTTCACCGCCACCTTCGCCGTCACCTTCCTCGTCGTCACCAATCCTGTCCAGAATCCCGGCCAGGTCGTCGTCGGAAAATCCAAGCAGATCCAGGTCAAAGCCGTCATCCCGCAAGCGTTCGATTTCGACGTCCATGATGTCGAAATCCCATCCTGCCTGTAGGGCTAATTGATTGTCGGCCAGGATGTATGCCCGTCGCTGCACGTCGTTCAGGTGATCAAGGACGATGACCGGAACGGTCGCCATCTTCAACTTGCGGGCGGCCATCATGCGGCAGTGCCCGGCGATGATCCCGGACTGGCTGTCCACCAGGATGGGGTTGGTGAATCCGAACTCCTTGACGCTCGCCGCCACCTGGTCAACTTGTGCGGGGGTGTGCGTTCGCGCATTGTTCGCGTATGGAATCAGCCGTTCCACATCCCATATTTCGATGGCCTTGGCCATGGTAACGGTTTTTACCGATGGCGGCGTTTCCGGCACGATTGTCTTGGCGAGGCGTGTCATGAGCGGGATCCACGATCAGGAGCCAGCCCAGCCAAAAAGGC
>JADGAB010000473.1 GCA_015232245.1 Magnetococcales bacterium
CCGGGTTTGTGGGGGAGAAATCCTCCAGACGTGCGCTTTTTTTTCAAACGGTTCAGCGTCCCCCCCCATTCGGGGCCAGCACCTCCCGCTTGCCGGTGTGGTTGGGTTCGCTGATCAGTCCATCCAGAGCCATGCGCTCCACAATCCGGGCCGCCCGGTTGTAGCCGATCTTGAAGTGCCTCTGCACCATGCTGGTGCTCACCTTGCGGGCACGAATCACCACCGCCACCGCCTGATCGTACAAGGGATCGTACTCCTCGGCCATGGCGTCTCCCGCGCCATCCTCGTCCCCGCCATCCCCCAGAGCGCTGGAGAGAATCGAGTGGTCGTACTCGGGCCGTCCCGTGGACTTGAGGAACTTGACCAGCTTGTGAACCTCTCCGTCGGAGACGAACGGGGCGTGAATGCGCTGCAGATGGGTCGTGCCCGGAGGCTGGAACAGACCATCCCCCATGCCCAACAGCCGGTCCGCCCCCATGGAGTCCAGAATGGTCCGGGAGTCGATCTTCGAGGAGACCTGAAAAGCCAGCCGGGTCGGAAAGTTGGCCTTGATCAGACCGGTGATCACATCCACCGAGGGACGCTGCGTGGCGATGATCAGATGCAGTCCGGCGGCCCGGGCCATCTGGGCCAGACGGGCGATGGCCGGTTCCACATCCTTGCCCACCTGGATCATCAGGTCCGCCAGTTCGTCGATGATGATCACGATCAACGGCTTCTTCTCCAGGGGAATGGGCTCCTCCTGCTCCACCGGACGCCCGGTTTCCGGATCAAAGCCCACTTTCACCCGTCGGGTCGGCTCCTCGCCGGCGATCAGACATTCGTGAATCCGCTGATTGTAGCCGGAGAGATTGCGCACCCCCAACTCGGACATCAGCCGGTAGCGATCTTCCATTTCGGACACGGCCCACTTGAGCAGGGTCGCGGCCTTGTTGACATCGGTGACCACCGGCGCCAGCAGATGGGGAATTCCTTCATAGATGGACAGCTCCAGCATTTTCGGGTCCACCATCAGGAAACGCACCTCCTCCGGACGGGCCGAGAAGAGAACCGAGCAGATCATGGCGTTGACCGCCACGGATTTGCCGGATCCGGTGGTGCCGGCCACCAGCAGATGGGGCATCTTGGCCAGATTGCCCACCACGGGACGACCGTTGATGTCCGAACCCAGCGCCATGGCCAGAGGGCTTTTGACCTGGCGGAAAATCTCCGAGTCGAGGATCTCCCGCAGAAAGACCGTGCGCCGGTTCTGATTGGGGATCTCGATGCCGATGACGTTCTTGCCCGGAATGTTCCCCACCACCCGCACCGAAACCGCGGAGATGGAACGGGCCAGATCGTCCGCCAGTCCGACCACCTTGGCGGCCCGCAAACCGGGGGCCGGATCCAGTTCGTAGGTGGTGATCACCGGTCCGGGATGGGCGTCGATGATCTGCCCCTTGACCTTGAAGTCCTCCAGTTTCTGTTCCAGCAGACGGGCCGTGGATTGCAACTCCTCCCGACTGGGCCCCACATAGCCGGTCTCCTCCGGCAATCCCAGAATCGACAAAGGGGGCAGAGGGATTTCCGTCTTTTCCAGAGGAGGCTCGAAGCACTCTTCATCATCCGTCAACCCGTCCGCCTCGCCGTCGAGGGCGTCATCCCAGGGCAGCGTCATCTCCGGTTCCCCATTGGGATCGAAGGAATCCTCCTCCTCCTTCTCCTCCTCCTCGTCCGGATCCATGGCACGAACAGGCAGAATCGACGGCTCGCACCCGTTCAGGGTTGCCCGGGTCGCGCTGAAAAACACCCCGGCCCTGGGAGGCGCGGAGGGCTCCGGGCGGGCATCCACCAGGGGTTCCGGATTTTCGTCCGGGCTGAGTTCCACCGGCATGGGACGCCAGAGGGACGACGTGGCGGCGTGCAGGGATGGCTCGGGGGGAAACTCTTCCGGGTCGGAGGTGGCCCTCTTTGGCGCGAGGGCAGGGGGGGACGCGGCTTCTGCGGTCGGATCGCTTTTTTGCATGAAGACCACGCCGCCAAGAGGCCGGGCCGGGATGTCCACCGTCGGGGCCACGGCCAGAGGAAGGGTGATCGAAGGGG
>JADGAB010000474.1 GCA_015232245.1 Magnetococcales bacterium
AGGAAGAAGGCAACGCCCATCAGGCCGCTGCCGACAGCCTGCAGAAAAAATCCGCCGCCGCAACCGATGCCCTGACCAGAGTGCGCGAGGCGGTCCAGGAGGTGGACGACGCCCTGGCCAGGGATCACACCCTGCTCATCAACACCAACCTGGAAAAGATCCGCGCTGCCGGGACCGAAATCGACGCATTGCTTGAGAAAAAAGAGCGGGTGGTGCAGATCAAGGCCGAACTCCAGGGTGGTGCGAACGCGCTCGATACCGTGGTCGGCAACGTCCTCCAGGGGGCGACTGGCAAGGTTCAGGCAAGCCTCGACGAGGTATCCCGCGTTTTCACGAAGTTCAAAACCGAGTTTTCCGGCTGGCAACCGGAGGTGAGGGCTTCGTTCGACACGGTTTCTGCCACCGGGGCCATTGATGGTCTGCTGGCCAAATTCCAGGAGTTCAAAACCACCGTCTCCGGCAATCCGGTCCAGGTGCAGGCAGAGAACGGGCAGGCTCTTTCGGCAATCGAGGCGGTGCGCAGCAGCGTCGCGTCCCTGCAAGACAAGACGATCACCATCAACGTGGTCCGTCAGGAGACAGAAGCCCATGCCGCCGGGGGCGCAGTCGGTTTCGCCCGTGGCGGATTCCTGCCGGGTTGGGGTGGCGGGGACAAGATCCGTGCTTTGCTTGAGGCGGGCGAATTCGTTCTCAACCGGCACGCCGTGCGGCTTTACGGCCTGGACCGGCTCTACGCCATGAACCGGATGAAGCTCGATCCGGCGGCAATCCCTCGGTTTGCCCAGGGTGGGTTGGTTTCGTCCTTTCGGATGCCTACCGTTCCTCGATTCGAGTTCGGAGGCGTCGTGCGCCGGTTGGTGATCCCGACGATCCCGCAGGTGGCGTTTGCCGGTGGTGGCGCGGTCGTTCCCCAGGTCACCGAAGTGGTGCGGCTTGATCTGTATGCCTCAGGCCGACCGGTGGCCTCCATTCCAGGGCCACGGCAGCAGATCCGGCAGTTCGTGGATGCCTTGCAGGAGATGCAGAGGGGAATGATGTGAGTCTCATCCCGGCTTATGCGCTTGTTTGTAAGCTTTCAGGATAGCATTGATCTGCGTTTGATATCCGTGCCCCATGCCTCGGAACCAGTCCAGTACGTCGGCATCAAGCCGCAAAGTGATTTGCCGCTTTGCCTGTATTGGTGCCAACCCCCGTTTCACCAGGGCCTTGGCAAACAGCTCCGGCGGAATCGGCGGAATGTCACTGGTATCCACATCGTCGTCCGTCATGGCATCCAGAGCTGCCCAATCGGTCTCAGAATTGAGAGAAGTACGCTTCACGTTCATGTTTCACCGCCTTTCGCATGGAAATGATCCGAGTCCTGTCCTCTCGTTCGGTATGCGCCACAACCACTACATAACCACGCAGCAATCCAAGAGTGAGAAATCGCTGTTCGTCATAGGGTCCATTGTCCTTGATGGTCAGCGTGGGACCGGACAGCACCTCATAGGCATCCTGGAAATCGATCCGATGCTTGCGCAGGTTGATAAGCCGTTTGTCTTCGTCCCATTCGATGTTCATGGGGACATCATACCAACATTTTGTAGTTACAGGAAGCCCCATGAAACGTCTTGGCGACCTCATTCTTCCCGATTCCCTCCAATGGACCAACCGCTACGCCTGGGCGCCGGTTGCCGTCGAGACCGCCCGCACCTTGGGCGGATCCCAGGTGGTGTGGTCGGCGCCATTGGTTGGTGGCCGTCCCATCGATCTGGAAGCGGCGGACGACGTGACTTGGCTCTCACTCGCCCAGATCCATGCCATCCATGCCATGGCCGTGCAGCCCGGCGGGGTCTTCACCCTCATCTGGGAGGACGAGGAGTTCCAGGTGATGTTCCGCCATCAGGATCCGCCCGCGACCTCCTTCACCCCCATCCGGCCTCACAGCACGCTTTTTAACGGTTTCCTCAAGCTCACGGAGCTATAACATGCCCATCGAAAGCCAGCAGATCCTTTTCATGAAGTCCCAGGTCGTCAGCGACACCGCATCCAACGGCGGACGCATGTCCACCGTGGAGATCCCGGACGGCGTCAAGAACAAC
>JADGAB010000475.1 GCA_015232245.1 Magnetococcales bacterium
CCCTGGACCCCTATAAGTAAAATCAGGCATCCAAAAATGGTTGCGGTTTAAAACCCCAAGGTCTTTGCCCCTGGACCCCACCAAGGGCCTCATTCCTGGACCCCTGTAAGCAGAATCACACATTCCCAACTGGACGCAGTTTATCAAGAGGTGACACATGGCCGAATTTCGTTACGGAGAGCTTTTCCATTTGGAGCACGACCAGACCGAATACCGTCTGTTGACCCGGGATCATTTGCGGGCAGAACGTTTTGCCGATGGACGCATGGTGATGGTGGATCCGGCGGCCTTGACGCTGTTGGCACGGGAGGCCATGCGGGATGTCTCGTTTTTGATGCGCGGGAGTCATTTGGGGCAGTTGCGGGCCATTCTGGACGATCCGGAAGCCTCGGTGAATGATCGTTATGTGGCGCTGGAGCTTTTGAAAAACGCCAACATTGCCGCCGGCATGGTTCTGCCGAGCTGTCAGGATACGGGAACGGCCACGGTGGTGGCCAAGAAGGGGCATCGGGTCTGGACCGGCGGCGGGGATCGGGAGGCTTTGGCCCGGGGGATCTTCGATGCGTATGCCAACAACAATCTGCGTTATTCCCAGGTCTCTCCTCTTACCCTGTACGACGAGAAGAACACCGGCAGCAATCTTCCGGCCCAGATCGACATCGAGGCCGTGGAGGGAGAGGCGTACAAGTTTTTGTTCATGGCCAAGGGCGGGGGGTCGGCCAACAAGACCTTTTTGTTCCAGCAGAACAAGTCGTTGTTGAATCCCGAGTCTTTGGCGCAGTTCGTGGCCGAGAAGATGAAAGGATTGGGGACTTCCGCCTGTCCTCCGTATCATCTGGCGTTGGTGATCGGCGGTCTTTCGCCGGAGATGACCTTGAAGACCGTCAAGCTGGCTTCGGCCCGTTATCTGGACACGCTGCCGGAAACCGGAGATGGCATCGGGGGAGCGCTGCGGGATCGTGGGTTCGAGGCCGAAGTGTTGAAGATGGCCCAGAAGCTTGGGTTGGGGGCGCAGTTTGGCGGCAAGTATTTTGCGCATGATGTGCGGGTGATCCGCCTGCCTCGGCATGGGGCGTCCTGTCCGGTGGGGCTGGGGGTCTCCTGTTCGGCGGATCGGAACATTCTGGCCCGCATCGACGGGGAAGGGGTCTGGCTGGAGGCTTTGGAGCGGGATCCGGCCCGTTATCTTCCCGAGGTGGAGTTGCCCTCCGGAGAGGCGGTGCAGGTGGATCTGAATCAGCCCATGGAGGGGATTCGCGCCGCATTGAGTCGTCATCCCGTCAAGACCCGGTTGTCGTTGACCGGTCCCATCGTGGTGGCCCGGGACATCGCCCATGCTCGCATTCAGGAGCGGTTGGATCGGGGTGAGGGGATGCCGGATTACTTCAAAAATCATATCGTTTATTATGCCGGTCCGGCCAAGAAGCCGGAGGGGTTGCCTTCCGGGTCGTTCGGACCGACGACCGCCGGGCGCATGGACAGTTATGTGGACCGGTTCCAGAAAGCGGGCGGGTCGATGGTGATGTTGGCCAAGGGAAATCGCAGTCGCGCCGTGACCGAGGCGTGTCAGGCCAATGGGGGGTTTTATCTGGGCTCCATTGGCGGGGCTGCGGCCTCGCTGGCGCAGCAGAGCATCCGCAAGGTGGAGGTGATCGATTTTCCCGAGTTGGGCATGGAAGCGGTACATCGCATCGAGGTGGAGAATTTCCCGGCCTTCATCATTGTGGATGACAAGGGAGGTGACTTTTTTGCCTCTTTGGGGCTGTAACGTTCCAGGATGCGCTGTTTTACGGATAGGGGGCCGGGGGATTGTCTCCCTGGTGGGGTCCAGGAAGGAGGCCCCTGGGACTTTGCCTGTGGCGCGCTTTTCCAAAGGGAATTGCTAAAGCAATTCCCTTGCGCGCCCAGCAGGTCGCCGCAGGCCCCCTGCCAAGGCGGCGCGCAAAATTTTTTCACGCAGAGCGTGAGAAAATTTCTTTGTGAAAGCGCGCCAAAGGCAAAAGCAAAGTCAAAACCCTGGGGGAGGAATCCCCCAGACCCCCGCTTTTTTCTCAAAAGGTTACATCTCGCAAGGGGTGT
>JADGAB010000476.1 GCA_015232245.1 Magnetococcales bacterium
GGGATGCGGCGGCGCGGCGTTTCTCAAGGAGAAGGACATTCTGGATGTCTGGTTTGATTCCGGAGTGACCCAGGCGGCGGTTCTGTTGCGTCCGGATCAGGAGGGGTGGGGATTGTCCTGGCCGGCGGATCTCTATCTGGAAGGGTCGGATCAGCATCGGGGGTGGTTCCACTCCAGTCTGCTCGCCTCGGTGGGGGTGCGGGACAAGGCGCCCTACAAGGCGGTGCTCACCCACGGTTTCGTGGTGGATGGCAAGGGCCGCAAGATGTCCAAGTCTTTGGGCAATGTCATCGCTCCGGCCAAGGTGATCCAGCAGTACGGCGCCGACATCCTGCGCATGTGGGTCACGGCAGAGGACTACTCCGGAGATATCCGCATCTCGGACGAAATCCTCAAGGGACTCTCCGACGCCTATCGACGCATCCGCAACACCTTGCGGTTTCTGCTGGGCAATCTGGCGGATTTCGCTCCGGACCGGGACGCGGCGCCTCTGGCCGCCATGCCGGAACTGGATCGCTGGGCCATGCATCAGTTGCACGGCCTGATCATCGATGTGCGGGCCGCCTACGACGAATACGCCTTTCATCGGGTCTACCAGGACATCCACTATTTCTGCGCCGTGGACATGGGGGCCTTCTATCTGGATGTGCTCAAGGACCGGCTCTATTGCGAAGGGGAAAACTCCCTGGTGCGCCGTTCCGCCCAGACGGTTCTGGCCTACATCCTCGAAGCCGTGACCCGGCTCATGGCCCCGATCCTCTCCTTCACCGCCGAAGAGGTGTGGGGTCGCATGTCCGGCGACCGGTCCGAATCGGTCCATCTGGCCCTGTTCCCCGAGGCGGAGTCCTCCTGGTGCGACGAGGATCTGGCCAACCGCTGGAAAACCGTCCGCAAGGTACGCGCCGCGGTTTACCGGGTGCTGGAGATCGAACGGCGCGAAAAGCGTCTGGGCACTTTTCTGGAGGCGTCCATCACTCTGTACGCGGATCCGGAACTTTTGACCCTGCTTCGGGGGGTGGAAGAATTGCATCGGATTTTCATCGTCTCCTCCGTGGAGGTGCGTCCCCTGGACCTGGCCCCGGTGGAGTTGACCGCCGATGGGGAGGTCGAGGGGCTGAAAGTGGGCGTGACTCTGGCCCGGGGCGGCAAGTGCGTGCGCTGCTGGAACTGGGATCCGGCTGTGGGGGAGGAGAGCGACGCGGTACTCTGTCCCCGTTGCCGGGAGGTGGTGGCCTCCTTGCCGGATTCCGTCCGGGGTGATGGCGCTCCCCGATGAGCGCCAGACCCTTGTGGAACCGGCGCCTGAGCGTGGGCGTGGCCCTGGCCGCGGTGGTGGTGGCGCTGGATCAGTGGTCCAAATGGTGGGCCATGCGGGAGCTGGCGAACAAGGGGATCACCCTGATCGAACACTTCTTCGATCTGGTGTTGGTGCGCAACATCGGCGCGGCCTTTGGACTGTTCACCGGCATGGGGGACGAATACCGGGTGCTGTTTTTGTGCGCGGTGGCGGTGGTGGCCTCGGGGGTGATTCTGGTGATGTTGCGTCAGGCCGGATCGGCCATCCTGGTGGTGGGATTGGGCATGCTGCTTGGCGGAGCCTTGGGCAATCTGTATGACCGGCTGCGCTATGGATGGGTGGTGGACTTTTTATACGTCCACTGGCATGATTGGTCGTTTCCGGTGTTCAATCTGGCGGATTGCGCCATCACCGTGGGCGTGGGACTGATGTTGCTTGATCATCTTACAGCGTCGGATGCGTCCGATTCATGAGGAAATCCATGAAAAAATCACACGGCTTCCTGGTCCCTGCCATGGGAATCATGGCCATTGGTCTTCTGGCCGGCTGTTCGAGCAATTTCACCCTTCCCTGGGATGATAATGCCCTGGATCCAAGCAAGGTCGCCACCCGGGAGCCTTTGGAGATCCCGCCGGATCTGGATGTCCTGCCCGGCAACGAACCCCCGGAGGATCTGCCGGGGCGTCCCGGCGCCCGGGATCGGGCCGCCGACCCCCGGGATGACGGCTCCCCTTCGTCCGCCCGGTCGATTCTTTTCAAGACCCCGGAGGCCAAGGA
>JADGAB010000477.1 GCA_015232245.1 Magnetococcales bacterium
CGCAAAATCTTTTCACGCGATGCGTGAAAAGATTTCTTTGTAAAACGCGCCAGAACAAAGTCAAAAGCAAAGTCAAGACCCTGGGGGAAGAATCCCCCAGACCCCCGCTTTTTTTCAAGAATTTACACCTTGGGAGGGGTCGGATTCAATCCGGTCGCAACCCCCGGAAAAACGTTCCCACAGCCTCGGCTCCCTGACGGGCGTGGATCTCCAGTGCCGCGGTGCCCACCACGGCGACCTCCGCCTGACCGGTGAGGGAGCGGATATCCTCCGGACTCCGCACGCCGAAACCGACCGCCAGCGGCGTAGCGGTGGTCCGACGGCAACGGTCGAGAAATCGGGTCAGATCGTTGTCGAAGGCGGTTGAGGAACCGGTCACTCCCTTGCGGGCCACACAATAACAGAATCCACTGGCCCGGGCGCCGATGAAGGCCAGCCGTTCATCGGTGGAAGTGGGTGTGAAGAGTTGAATCCAGTCCAATCCCTGGTGACTGCGACACAACGACATGGGCAGATCCGCCTCCTGGGGCGGCCAATCCGGAATGATCAGCCCGCGCACTCCCAGATCCGCGGCCCGCTGGATGAACCGTTCCACCCCGCAGGCCAACAGAATGTTCCCATAGGTCATGATCAAAAACGCCACATCCGGATGACGCTGCACGCAGTCGGCGACAAACGCCAGACCGTCGGCCACGCGAAATCCCCCATCCAGGGCGGATTGATTGGCCTGGGCGATGATCGGACCATCGGCGATGGGTTCGGAAAAGGGGATCTGCAGCTCCATCAGTTCGACCCCGGCGTCAGCCATGGCATCGATGACCAGACGGTTCTCCTCCAGAGAAGGGTGGCCGAGCACCAGATGGGACATGAGCAGAATCGGCGTGGCCTGACGTTCGGCCCTTTGGGCCAGACGCTGCCGGATGAAGGGTTCCAGGGGGATGGGCATGGGGAGACGATCACTCCTCGATGGAAGCATAGCTTGCGGCCTTTTGCCGTATGAAACGGCGCCAACCCGGATCGTCGAGGGCATCGGCGATGGTGAAGATATCCTTGTCGCCCCGTCCGGAGAGATTGATGATCACCACCGCGTCCGCCGGCAGGATGGGGAGTTCCTTGAGCGCCTGAGCCACGGCGTGACTGGATTCCAGCGCCGGGATCAACCCTTCGGCGCGCATGAGTTCCTGCAGTGCGGCCACCACCTCCTGATCCGTGGCGGCCTCGAAGCGCACCCGTCCGGTGGTGTGCAGATGGGCCAGAATCGGTGAAACCCCCACATAATCGAGTCCCGCGGCCACGGAGTGGGTATCGAGCATCTGACCATCGGCGTTCTGGAGAAAATAGGTCTTGTAACCCTGGGCCATGCCGATGCGACCGGTACCCGAGGCCAGACGGGCGGCATGCTGACCGCTCTCCACCCCTTTGCCGCCGGCCTCCACCCCCACCAGTTGGACTTCCGGGTGATCCAGAAATCCCTGAAAGATCCCCATGGCGTTGGAACCGCCCCCGACGCAGGCATAGACATGACTGGGCATACGGCCTTCGGCGGCGAGGATCTGACTTCTGGCCTCGCTGCCGATGATGGATTGAAACCAGGAGACCATGGCCGGAAAGGGATGAGCCCCACAGGCGGTACCCAGCAGGTAATGGGTTTCGTCCATGCTGCCCACCCAGTCCCGCAGGGCTTCGTTCACCGCATCCTTGAGGGTTTTCGAACCCGATGTGACCGGTACCACTGTGGCGCCGAGCCGTTCCATCCAGAACACGTTGGAGCGTTGCCGTTCCACGTCTTCGGCCCCCATGTAGATGACGCATTCGAACCCCATGCGGGCGGCCATGGTGGCGGTGGCCATGCCGTGTTGACCGGCGCCGGTTTCGGCGATCACCCGGCGTTTGCCCATGCGTTTCATGAGCAGGCCCTGCCCCATGACGTTGTTGGCCTTGTGCGCGCCGGTCTGATTCAGGTCTTCCCGTTTGATGTAGACCCGACGCTGGTAGTGCCGGGAGAGATTTTCCGCGAAGGTCAGCGGGGTGGGGCGTCCCGAGTAGTTCTCCATGAGGC
>JADGAB010000478.1 GCA_015232245.1 Magnetococcales bacterium
GTGCTGTCAATCACGCAGGTCTCGACAATCGGAAACCGCTTTTGCAGGGACATGGTCCATTGATCGATCATGTCTTTCAATTCCCGTTGCCGGGCAGAGAATTGAATGACCGGCTTTTTTTCTTTCACATGATCCTTCTCGACTTCCACCTCCTCATATTTGTTGCCCGAACGGGTCTCTTCCAGCAGAAAATACTCTTTGAAAGCATGATGCTCCATGGCCAGCAACAAGTCGCTTTTGGCCTTGTCATGAAAAGCGTTGGACTTCTCCAGCACCACACCCAACTCTTTTTTCATGGCAAAAGCGGCATTCTCGATGATCGCCTCTTTGGCGATCATGAAGGAATTGCCACCGATCAGAGAAAGTCCGACGATCAGGACCAACAGGATGGCGACCAGGAATTTAACCTTGATGCTTTTTTGCAACATCACTCACACCCCCTCAAAAAGACACCCCTCAACTGAACCGCACACATCTTCTTCCCATCTGCCCGATCACCTCCAGCAAACGCTGCTTCTTGATGGGCTTGTTCAAATAGAGGTCGCATCCGGCCTCACGACTGCGCTCCTCCTCGCCGTTCAAGGCGTGGGCGGTCAAAGCCACCACCGGGAGCGCCGGTCGGCCTGTCTCCTGTTCCCATTGACGGATCCGCCGGGTGGCGGTGTAGCCGTCCATCACTGGCATCTGGACATCCATGAACACCACATCGAAGGTTGCCTCCTGAACCATCCGTACCGCTTCCCTGCCATCGACCGCCACCGCCAGCCGATGAGGGGTATTCTTCAGGAATGTACGGATAAGCAACTGATTGTCTACCGAATCTTCCACCAGCAAAACGCGCATGGCCTGGCCATCAAGACCAGAGTCATCGCTTTTCTCTTCGGGTGTCACCTTCCCGACCGGCGGGGCAACGGGCCGCAAGGGCAACACAACATGAAAAGTGCTCCCTTTGCCCGGTTGACTCTCCCCCCAGATTCGTCCGCCCATCAAGTCGATCAATCTCCGGGAAATGGCCAGCCCCAGACCGGTTCCCCCATAGCGGCGCGTGATCCCCGAATCGCTCTGCACAAAAAAGTCAAATATGTTCTCCAATTGCTCCTTTGCAATACCGATGCCGGTATCCTCCACAAGGATGTGGAGTTGACCCGGATCCTCCAGTTTCTCCCGCAAGGTGATCCTGCCCTGCTCGGTAAACTTGATGGCATTGCTCAACAGGTTCAGCAGCACCTGATGCAAGCGGAGGCGATCGGACATCACCCACTCAGGAACTGCTTCTTCCACGATGCATTCCAACTCCAAGCCTTTGTTTTCCACCATCATTCCCAACAGGCCCGTCACTTCCCGCATGATGGCGCGCACATTCACCGGTTCGTCCTCGATACGCAACCGACCGGCTTCAATTTTGGACAGATCCAGGATCTGGTTGATCAGATCCAGCAGGTTGTCCCCCGCGCGCTGCAGCTTGCGCACATAGCCCATCTGCTCTTCGTTGATGCCGGACTCCAGCAGCACATCCCCCATGCCAATCACGACATTCATGGGCGTGCGAATTTCGTGACTCATGGTGGCCAGAAAATCACTCTTGACCCGGGTGGCCGCCTCTGCCGCCTCCTTGGCCTGACGCAATTCATGATCCGCCTCCTTTTGCCGGGTGATATCAAAGAAGGTGGTCAATACATTGCTGCCCATGGCAACGCTGTCGATCAACATGGTGCGCACTGCGCCGACTCTGCTCGTGATTTGATATTCGATGGGCTGGTTGTCAATCTCCCCTTCCCGGGAGTCGTTCATGCTCCGGTTCCAGGTTCCCAGAACCCATTTCCGATAATCGGGATCCGGACAGACCCGTTGCCAGAACGTCTCCACATCCGGGGCATCCTCCCGTTCATATCCCAGCAGACGTGTCATGGCCGGATTCATGTAGCCGATGCGGCCAGCGTGATCGATCAACACGATCCCATAGGGAGAACTCTCGACGACCAGACGAAAATTCGCCTCACTTTCGGCCTGTCGTTTCCTGGCGTGCCGACTCAAC
>JADGAB010000479.1 GCA_015232245.1 Magnetococcales bacterium
GTCGGTGATTTGTGCCTGGTTCCAGGATACGGCCCGGATCCTTTGCCGCAATCCCTTGTCCCGCACCACCACCAGACGCCAGTGTTGAATGTTGAAGGCCGTGGGAGAGAGCATGGTGAGCTGGAGGAGTTGATCCTCCTCCGTCCGGCTGATGACATGGGTGGGGTCGAACCGTTTGATGGAACGACGGGATTCAATGGCGGTAATGACATCCATGGCTTAAGGATCCTTGCGTATGCCGGATTATTTTTTGAGCCCTTCGATGTACAGGCCGAGATCCATCATCTCCGCAGCCGGTCCCAGATTGTGGCTGACCCCGAAATCCGCCCGCTTGATGCGCAACGAGCCGGCGTAACCCCGACGGAAGCCACCCCAGGGATCCGGCCCGGTGCCGATCATTTTGGCCTCGAAGCTCACCGGTTTGGTCACGCCATGCAGGGTGAGATCCCCTTCCACCTGCGCCTTGCCATCTTTCTCGGTAATTTTCTTGCTTTTGAATTCCGCTTTTGGGAAGTGTTCCGTATCGAGGAAGTCTTTGCTTTTAAGATGCTTGTCACGCTCGGCGTGATTGGTGTCGATGGAGGTGGTATCCACCGTCACCTGGAGTTCCGCCCCTGTGGTTTGGGCCGGATCCAGAGTGAATTGACCCTCGATTTTGTTGAAACGTCCTTGCAGCAGGCTGTAGCCCAGATGGGGAATGGTGAAGGTAACGAAAGAGTGGGTGGGATCAATGGCGTATTTTTCCGCAGCCGCCCAGGCCGGGGTGGAGCCGATCATCAGGGCGCAGGCCAGGGTGGACATTTGCAGCAGGGTACGGGTTTTCATGCGTTTCTCCATGGTTGGTTGCAGTGGGGTGATTTCGGGGTCATAACATGCGACGCAGGATCCCATCCCGGTCGATGAAGTGATGCTTGAGAGCGGCTGCGACATGCATGCCCACCAGCATACAAAAAAACAGCGCCGCTCCAAGATGGATGGTCCCCATCCAGGTTTCCCGGCCTTTGGCGGGGGGAAGCAGCGCGGGAATTTCGAACCAGCCGAACACATTCACGCCCCGGCCATCGGCGGTGGTGATGAGGTATCCGGTGAGCGGAATCAGGAGCATCAAACCGTAGAGAAACCGGTGGGTCCAGAGGGCGGCCTGATGTTCCCAGGCCGGAGTATCCGCCGGCAGGGGGGGCGGGGGATGGCGCAGACGCCAGCCAAGCCGCAGCAGCCCGATACTCCAGACCACCACTCCCAGGGAGCGATGCCAGGAGAGAGAACGGTGATACAAAGGATCGTAATAGGTCAGCGAAGTGGCGTAAAATCCCAGGCCCACCAGCAGAATCAGCAGCAGTGCCATGCCCCAGTGAAGCCAGCGGGCGATGCGGTCATAGCGGTCCGGGGTGGTGTTCATGACCTTCGTGAGCCGTTCCATGGTTGGCGCGTCGTGACGGATCCACATCGGATCCATTGGACGGAAAGTGTAACCCAGGGAAGGAAAGGAAACAATCCGTGATTTATGGAAACATTGTTTACGGTTCGGAGACGATCCCGGAAGGGATCAATGGCCGGGAAACATTTTGATCATGGTGATGAAAAGCGCGGATTGGGCTGCTGCGACACCGAACATCCATTTGATGATTTCGGCCTTGGATTCGGCGATTCTGACTTCCAAATCCTTAATGTCCCTCTTGAGAGAGATTTCCAACTCCTTGAGTTTGACATCCATCTCCTGACGGGTTGCCAGGCCGTTCAGTCTGCCACGCACCTCCCGTTCGTTTCTCTCCGCCAAGGCTTCCAGATGGGTGTCCGCCTGCTTGTCCCGGCGGGAGGACAGATCATCCATCCGCAGTTCCATCTGTCGGATGACGTTGGACAATACCTGGATGTGTCCTCTGGCCTGGGCTTCGGGCACGCCGGCGGATTTGAGGAGTTCAATGGATTCCAGGGTGTCGAACGTGGTGGAGGTCATGGTCGTCGTCCGGGAAAATGGCGGGGTATGAAGACATTTTACCAGAAGGAACGGTGGGTTGCCA
>JADGAB010000047.1 GCA_015232245.1 Magnetococcales bacterium
GCCGCCTGCGGCGGCTTTGCTGGGCGCGCAAGGGAATCGCCGCGCAACTCCCTTTTGAAACCGCGCCAAAGGCTTAAAGTCCCAAGGGCTTCGCCCTTGGATCCCACCAGGGGGATAATCCCCCTGGACCCCTACAAATAAAATCGGGGGCTGCTCAATTCACCCCATCCAGCGCCGTGCGGATGCGCTTGTCGGCTTCGGCGGCCACGAGCATCAATTCCGGGTGGTTGATCATCATCCCCATCGCCTCCGGATTCATGGCGGCGATCTCCACACGGCCATCCGGACTCTCCCGGACCACCACGTTGCAAGGCAGAAAAACGCTCACGTCCGGCACCGCGATCATGGCGCGATGGGCCAACTGGGGATTGCAGGCGCCCAGAATGATGGTCCGGGGACTCTCCACGTTCAGTTTTTTCTTCAACGTGGCCGCCACGTCGATTTCGGTCAGAATGCCGAACCCCTGTTCCGCCAGGGCGGCCTTGATGGCCTGGATCGTGGCATCGTAGTCCGTGCTGACGCTCTTTTTCAGGGCGTACGGGGTGTTGGTGTCGATCATGACAGACTCTCCTTGAAGGGGGATCCCGGTACCGGGGGGTCGGTTTTACATCAGGACTCCACCTTGCGATTGCCATCTCTGGCCCGGGGCGCCACGCCTCCCCCGTGCAGCAGATCCGATGGGGCGGTATCCCCTCGCAAGGGAAGCCGGAATAAAAGAAAGATCGTGACCAGCGCCACCACGGCGTAAACCGCCCCCAGGGTGATCAGAATCTCCTGCCAGGGGAGGGGGAGGGCCTCGAAATCATATCCGGGGGGCAAAAGATCCTGATACCGGGAGATGATCCCCTTGAAACCGTCATCCAGCAGATGGCGCAACGCCGGAACCATGCCGAACACGGCGATCACGCCGGCGGTCATTGTGGCCAGCAGCATCTGCCAGATCAATTTGCCGTAGATTCCGGTCCAGGTAAAGCCCCGGCTCAACAAGATGCCGTAATGATGTCGCCGGTGGCCGATCAGCGTCCCGGCCTGGGCGAGCAGCAGCGCCCCAAGAAAGATCCCGAAGGTCAAGGCGTAGGCCGGGGTCATGGTGGAGAGCAGATCGCTCAACAGGTTGAAACGGTTCAACGCATCCTGATACATGGAGTGGATGTTGAAGGCCGGTCGGCCATCCCGGGTGCGCACCGCCATCAGGGAACGGATCCCCCGGCTCAACCGGGTGGGGTCGGGCATGTAGACCCGGACTGCGGAAAAAGCGGTGCCGGATTCGGTCACATCCCACGGGGCGTAGATGATCGACTGCCCCGGCCTGGGGCGTCCGGTGGGACAGAGACTCTCCCGCAGGGGATTGTCCATGGGCAGACGGTGACAGGGCATCCACAGCCGATGGTTGTCATCGTGGTTGATCACGTCCCAGCCGTCGTCCCCCGGACGGGTCACGCCGGGTCCGGCGGGCAGTTGGGGACGGGCGCAACGGTTTTCCGGGATTTTTGGAAGACCGGTCAGACCGGTCTTGGCCAGTTCATCCTGCAGACACATCGCATGCGAGGCGATCTCACCCTTGGGATAGGTGGTCGCGGTCAGACGGCGATACTCCTCCGGATCTCCCATGCCCCGGGATTTGACGTCAAACCGGATCTCCGGAAAGTGAAACGCCGCCAGCAGGGCATGATAGGTGGTCAGGGGAAAGAGAAACGCCACCTTTTCCATGGCCGGTATGTGATGCACCCAGCGCACCCGGAAAGGAACCAGTTCCTGGGTGTTGCCGATGTTGACCTCCAGCCAGATGGCGTCCAGGGCGTTTTTCAGGGAGTCCTGGGGCGGCTTTTCCGGCAGACGGCGCAGTTTTTTCTGTACCAGGATCGGTTGGATCGCCTCCCGGTAGGCCTCGTAGTTGAACCCTTCGGCAAACTGGGATTCGCTCAACACCACGGTCAGCGGGAGTCCCATCCAGCCGCCGGAGATCTGGTTCTGGTCTTCCACCCAATCCTTGGGGATCTCCAGGTTCCACAAAGGATCGTTGGGATAGACCGCCCAGCCCAGCCAGGGCGCCCCCGGATCCCAACTGCCGTTGCCGGGCAGACGGATTTTCGGATTGGCGTCCCCCACCTGACGATAAGGATAGGCCGTCACCCCGAAGGACTCTCCCGGGATCCGTTTTTCCATCTCTTTGAGGCGGCCCAGCAGGTCCGAGCCGATCCCCTGATGGTTTTCCCAGTGGGAAGTGACCCATACCGGCACCCCGTGGGGACGCAGGGTGCCCAGAAGGGCGTCGGTGAACCGTTCCAGAAGTCCCGCCCGGGTGCCCACCAGCAGCAGGGCCATGCAGATCACCAGGGCCAGCAGCAGAGTGAGCCAGGCAAAGTCCCGTCCGCCGCCGGAACAGCCGAAACGGGCGCAGACAAAAGAGCGCCAGTAGGCCCGCGCGCCCAATGAGACCCACACCGGGGTCCAGCGCCGTTTGACCTTCTCCCCCGGCACAGGCGGGGGGTCCCGGTACGCATCGAGATGTTCAGCCATGGTCGAACTGGGGTTCCGGCGGCTTGCCGCCGCCCTTGAGACGGAGATGACAACGGTTGTTGGCCACCATCAGCCAGTGACTCACCCGGGGATCCAGGGCGTCGGACTGATGATGCGTGACCCAGATGACCATGCGGTTGCCGGTGGTGAGCCAGCGGTCCACCAGGGACATCACCTCCCGGCGGGTTTCCGAGTCCAGATTGCCGGTGGGTTCGTCGGCGAACAGCACATAGGGGTCATGGATCATGGCCTGGGCCAGGGCGACCCGCTGGAACTGTCCGCCGGAGAGTTGATTGGGATAGCGTTCCAGAAACTCCTCCGGGGTGGTCTCTTCCACCCGGCTGCCGTTCTTGTCCCGCAACAGCACCCGGTCCATGGCGGCGTGGACCTTGCGGTCCATTTCCGCGTTGGAGTAGCCGCCCCGCTGCTCCAGGGGATAGCGGAGATTCTCCCGCACCCGCAGATAGGGGGTGAGGGTGCTGCTCTGATAGGCGAATCCGAAACAGCGTCTCCGGATCTCGGTGAGCGAGAGGGAGGAGGTGGACTTGTCGAGTCCCTTGGGGCCCCAGGCCGCCTCGGAGCCGTCGGGAAAGTTCCAGCGCACCCAGCCGTCCCGGGGACGCTTGAGAAAGGTCAGAAGATACAAAAGGGTGCTTTTGCCGCTGCCGCTGCGTCCCAGCACCGGCAGACGACCGGAAATGGCGTTGGCGTCCAGTTTCAGGCCCCCCACCTGGAGGGAAAAATCCCCCCAGCCCACGGTCGCGGCCCGAATCTGCACGCCCCACGTCATGGCAGATATTCCTGCGGAATCCAGTAGCCCCGCATGCCGCCGATTTCGTGTCCGAAACGGTAGTTCTTGTCCGGACCCAGCGGCGTCTGCTGGATGGCTTCCGAAATCTGGGGCAGGGCGCGACCGTTGGCCGTGGCGTCCGGGCATTGGCGCGGCTGATAGGGCACGGTCTTGAAGACCGGTCGCACGTAATCCCGTTCGACCACCTCCAGCATCTCCTTGGACTTGATGGCCCACAACGCCAGACGGCGCAGTTCGCAGGCGGGGGCGGCCATGATCTCCTGACCGGCTTTGTCTTTCATGGGTTGTTTGTTCTGATCCAGCACCACCAGACGGCCATCCTTGTTGCGTTCCGTGGACTCGGCGGAGAGGGAGGGGACCGGATAGCTCAACAGGGGGCTGTGACGCCGCACGGGCAGACCGCCGCGACGCTGGGCATAGTCGGCAGGGGTTTCGCCGGCCACGTCGATGGGCGGACGGCGGATCTCCTGTTGCAAACCGAGAATCATGGCGCTGATCAAGGCCCGTCTGAGCTGGTTTTCCGGCAAGTCGAAATATCCCTCGAATCCCTTGAGGATGCGAATCCAGGAGGAGAGGGCGCCGCTGCTGACCCAGAGTTCCTCGGCCACCTTGTCATCGGCCTCGATATAGCCGATGCGCGTGGTGTCGTACACCCGGTCCTCGCACTGCTTGCCCAACTCTCCGCAGCTTCCCCTCTGCAGAATGTGCCAATAAACGCCCGGGATGTCAATTCTTTCCCTTCTCAACCGTTCGATAACCGAATTGAGGGCCGCGCCACCCCGCACGTCCAGGATGATTTCGTCGATCAGGGCGCTGCTGCTCAAGGTCTCCACCTTGGCCACCAGACGCTGGATGAGTTTCTCCTCCTCCATGCGGAAGGCGTGATCCTTCACCGCTCCAGCCGCCACTTCGCTGGCCGGAAGGCTCTGTTCCAGCAGATATTTGGTCTGCTGTTCGAACTGCTCATAGGCGATCCGATAGGATTGGGCGTGCTTGACGTGCTCCCCCTTGTAGGGGGTCTGGATGAAGAACGGAATGACGTTGTTGGACTTGGTGCCCACTTCGGCGCCGCCACGCATCAGCCGGGCCAGGGCGTCCCGGTTCACCGGATGGGTGTATTTGGGCGCGTTGCGCACATTGCCCCGCCGGTCCATCTCCGCCCGGGAGGTGGTGTAGCCGCTGTCGCCGATCACGAACAGCAGTTTCAGGTTGTCCGGGCAGGCCACCAGATCCTGTTTCATCACCTGTTCCAGACCGCCGTACAGATTCTCCTGATAGTCATCCTCCGGATCCCCCTGGGTCACTTTCACCTGGGAGATCTCCTGCTGGAACTTCTCGAACTCCTTCTGCTGGGTCGCGGCATCCATGTCGCAACTTTCAGGCAGCAGATGACCCTCGCCGATCCCCTCCCCGGGGGTGTTGGGAAAGAGCTTGTCCGCGTAGGGATCCCGATAGACCCGGAAACCGAAACGGAACTGGGTGTCCTTGAATCCCTGGGTATTCTTCAGGGTGTGGATGATCTCCTGGATCACGCCCCGTTTGTCCGCCGTGCCCCGCACCGCGTCGATGACCGGATCCATGCTGGCGGTGGCGTCCAGCAGAAAGAAGATGTCCACCTTCTTCTTGGCCGTGAGGTTTTTGTATTCGGGCAGAATGCGGCTGGCCAGCGTGGGGGAGATGGCCACCTTCTCTTCGTTCACCCGGCGGCCCACCAGACCCGGACGGGCCAGGGCCACCTTGTAGAAGAGCCTCTGTCCGGAGTCGCTGTCCAGGCTTTCCGGGGAGACGTGCTGGTTTTTCGAGTTGACCATCTCCAGCACCGGAATGCGCAGCGATGAACGGAACCACTCCTTGCCGCCCACCACCGGTTGACAGGCCGGGGCGCTGCGGCTCACCGCGTCCTCCAGACGCTCGTAGGTGCACAGGGATCCTGGTCCCTGTTGATCCGGCAAGGTGAGGGTCTCCTTGGGACGCAGACTGAAGGCGTTGTTCCACAAAAAGCCGTTGGCCTTTTCCACCCAGCCGAGCAGAATGCCGTCCTCTTCCAGCCGGTAGCGGTCCGCCAGCAGCACCGCCTTGTCGGTTTCGTCGAACACGAAATACATGTGGAACCGGGAAGCCCCTTCGCGACAGTTCCCCGCCCCGCCGATGCACTCCTTGAGTTCCGGATCCTGGAAGGGCTGGATTTTCGGCTCCTGACCCGATTCGTCCCGGGCCACGGTGGAGGTCTTGATGAAAAACTTCATCTCAAGACCCGAATCGCTCTTGATGGGCAGGTTGCGGCACAACAGATCGCTCTTGGCCACCCAGCCGTTCAGTTCAGGCCGGTCCTTGTAGCGGAAGGCCCGGATCTTGACCCGATCCTTTTTCTCTTCCTGGATCTCCGCCTGCTGGTTGAAGGGCAGGGCGCCGGTTTTCTTGTCGCCGGTGGCGCTGTCGTAGAGCGTCGTGTTGTTGCG
The DNA here is from genome assembly GCA_015232245.1 of Magnetococcales bacterium. Taxonomy (GTDB): domain Bacteria; phylum Pseudomonadota; class Magnetococcia; order Magnetococcales; family Magnetaquicoccaceae; genus Magnetaquiglobus. The sequence continues at coordinate 5,791 of JADGAB010000047.1, forward strand.
CAGCACCCGCGCCACGCCGGCCCATTGCAGTTTGTCGTTCTGGTAGAAACCGCTGAAATCGAAAGTGGCGCAACTCCCCGGTTGACTCTCTTTGGCCTGGGCCGTGAGAGGGGCCGCGGTCACCAGACAGCAGAGAGTCCAGGGGAGCAGACGGAGCAGGGTTCGGGTGTTCACGGATGGCGTCCCAAGTGTCAATAAGTTGTCATGAGAGGTCCCTTGTCTGGCGTCAGGGCTTTTTGGACGCAGGCGCGGGCTTGGCGGCTTTGGGTTCATTCGGGGCCGTGGCCTTGATCACCACACGGAATCCGGCCACCGACAGCATGGCCGGCATGCACGTTGCGGACCGAACTTCAGGCAGTGGCACAAAATCGTCTTCGCCCAGCAGATAATACCCTCCGGCGCAAGGGGTGGAGCTCCACTCCCGCACCCCCCAGAGCAGATGTTTCAGGGCTTCGCCGGTGAGGACTCCGGCCTTGGAGCCGCTGTCCCGGGCGCTGTCCAACAGCAATACCGTGGCTCCCCACTGCTCCCGGGTGGGCAGACTGTAGGCGCAGCCGGTCTTTTGACCCAGCCAGTCGGTGTAATCCCAGGCCGCCTCCCAGGAGATCCCCTTGACCGGAGCGGATTCGGATTCATCCTTGTTCCAGTGCAGCCCCAGATGGGACTTGAGGCGATCCTTGTCCGCGCCTGCCGGCAGGCGCTCCAGCGCCGTGACGTAGTGCCGGAACGCCTTGAGGGTCACCTCGTTTTTCTCGATGAGAAACGGTTCCTTGATCTGGATCTTGTGCAGGCCGTGGGGGGCGAGAAAAGGCTTGAGATCCTGGGCGTTGGCGTGCAGCCGATACTCTCCGGCGGGCACCGGCAGCAGATCCGGATAGAGGGTGCCGTCCGGCCATTGATTCAGACAGGCCCGCCAGGATGGGGTGTCGCCGGAGGCGGCGGGTTTGGTTTCTGGCACTGCGGAGGGCGGACGGTTGACCAGCCAGGCGACAAGGCCGCCCAGCAGCAGCAGACCGCCAACACCGGGCAGCAGCCGTTTTTTGTACCGGGTCCAAAGCTCCGGCGCGGGGCGCGGGGCGCGAGGTTGGCCCGCCGGGGGTCTGCGGACTGCTCCGGAAAGCCGGTTGGGCCGTTTGCGGGGGCCAAAAAGGGGTCGCTTGATGTTCAATGTGGCTCCAGGGTCTCAAGTGTCGGCGCCACAAGCGGCGTACATTGAAAAATGGCCGCTCTTGTGACACTTTGCCGGACAAGATCATTCCAGGAATTCATGCTGGATGCAAGCAACTCTTGCGCCAATTATTGAATTTCAGGTGCCAGCCCCGGGAGGCAAGGGAGGTTGCAAAGTGCGGGAATCCGAGTGTCAAGCGTTGTCGAGTCGGCTGGTGGTGATTCTGGATCGTCCGGCCCATGCGGGCAACATCGGCGCGGTGGCCCGGGCCATGGGCAATACCGGTTTCTCCCGGCTGCGGCTGGTGGAACCCCGCCAGTTTCCCCATCCGGACGCCGACGCCTATGCGGTGGGCTGCGCGGGCATTCTGGAGCAGGCCGAACTCCATCCCGACATCCCGTCCGCCATCGGCGATCTGCATCTGGTGGTGGCCACCACCAACCGTCACCGGGGGCAGCGTCAGCTCGTGCTGACCCCCGAGGGGCTGGGTGAGCGCCTGCGTGAAACCCTGGCCAGACCGGACATGCAGGTCGGGATTCTCTTTGGCACCGAACGGACCGGGCTGCTCTCCGAGGATGTGGAACGGGCCGGTCTGATCTGTCACATTCCCACCCGGGGGGAGCAGGGTTCCCTCAATCTGGGGCAGGCGGTGCTGATCGTGCTCTATGCCTTGATGCAGGCCCTTGGAAAAGAGGATGGCATGGCCCATGACCCCTTCCGGGAGGATCCCCCCGCCACCGCCGATGCCATGGAACGGCTTTTCACCCATCTGGAAGAGACCCTGACCACCATCGGGTTTCTCAAGCCGGGTCAGAAACGCCACATGATGGGCAGCATTCGGGCCATCTTCCAGCGGGCCGGACTGGATCGCCGCGAGGTGGCCATTCTGCGGGGCATTCTCCACGAGGTGATTGCCTTCCGGGATCGTCCCTGATCCCGTCCGGAGAGGTTTCACCGGCCCAGAGGCAGGGCCTTTTTCAACAGATCCTCCACCTTGGGAGCCGCCGTCTTGCCGCCCGCAGGCGCGGGAGCGGTGGTCCCCCCCTGGGGAGCGGTGGTCCCCCCCTGGGGAGCGGTGGTCCCCCCCTGGGGAGCGGTGGTCCCCCCCTGGGGAGCGGTGGTCGGGCTGCCCGGCGCGGCTGGCTCGGGGGATTTGATCCCGAGCTTCTCCCCGAGCTTGCCGCCGAGTTTCTCTTGCAGCTTGCCCCCCAGTTTCTCCTGGACCTTCTCCTGGACTTTCTCCATGGCCTTGGTCTTGAGGGCCTCTTCCAGCAGACCCGCCAGATCCACCGTGGTGCGGGGATGGGAGAGATCCCCGTGAATGCGCACCGGAATGCTCATTCCCTTCAGGTCGTTGACGCTGCGGGAGTCCACATCGCTCAACGCGGCGGCGACATTGGTCTTGGTGGTGAAATCCATCTGACTCTGCACCAGATCCACCTTGCCCGCGCCGGTGACTTTCAACGCCGGGGAGACGGCCTGGAAGTTGTTGGTCTCCAGAACGCCCCGATGAATCTCCGCAGTCCCCTCCAGGGTGGTGAAGGGGGTGCGTCCGGTATCCTCCCCCACCTGGATGGTTTTGCCCTTGGTGGCGGCATAGGCCCCGTAGGCTTCCCGAATGGCATGGGTCAGATCCTTTTTCAGATAGGCCCCGTCCTTGATGTTGAAGGAGACGCGACCCTCCAGCCCCTGCTTGAGGGCCGCCACGCTTTTGCCGGTGGAGGTGACATCCAGATCCAGATTGGCCGCGCCGGCCACACTGGCATCCTGGGTCATTTCTTTAAGCATGGGTTCCAGTTGCACCCCTTGCAGATTTTGTTTCATGGTGAGTTTCGGGGTCTCCCCCCGGGCATCCAGCGTGGCGTCCAGACGGGTGGAGCCGCCGTAGAGCTTCATGGTGGCCGGTTCCAGACGGAGCACCCCATCCTTGCCCTTGAGGGTCAGTTGCACCTCCTGGAACCGTCCGGTTCCCAGCTTGAGGGCCCCCAGACGGATTTTGCCATCCAGATCCAGCCGCTTGAGGGTGGCCACCGGAAGATCGTCGCCGGCGGTTGCCGTGGCGGCGGGCGGGGCGGACGGGACGGCTTTGGGGGCGGCATCCCCTCCCTGAGGCGTGGACGGGGCCGGGGCGGCGCTGGCGCCGCCCTTGGCGGCCAGATAACGGTTGAGATCCAGCGTGTCCCCATCCAGCTCCAGTCGCACCGTGCTGCCCGCGCCCAAAGGCCAGGTGATCCCGCCCCGCAGGGTGGTGTCATCCAGTTTGGCCTCCATGCGGCTCAACTCCAGCTTCTCCGGATCCACCGCAAAGGCGGTTTTGAGCTTCAGGGCGGTCAGCGCCTTCTCATCCCCGGTGGCCGGGGCTTTCTGGCCGAGTTTCGTCAACAGCGCCCTGGGATTGACCGGTTCCAGGTTCAACTCCCCGGAGAGGGCGTAGGGGCTGAAGCGGGTCACGGTGATGCTCCCTTCCGCCTTGAGCTGTTCCATGCCCTCCAGTTTGGCCTGAGTGATCCGGGCGGTCTGACGGGTCAGATCCACCTCTCCATGGCCGCTCAGATGCAGATCCGCCCCTCCGGACGGCAGATTGCCCCCTTCGGCCTTCACGGTCAGATCCATGCCGGGCAGCTTCAAGGCCAGCCCCTCCCGCTGACCCTCCACATCTCCCTTGTAACGCCCCTCCACATGGCCGAAGGCCCCGCCAGGTTTTCCATCCCCTTGAGGGTCCAGTTCAGACCGCCGACAACAATCCGGGTCGGAGAGAGCTCCACATTGCCCTGCAGATGGCTGGCGCTCTTGGCCAGAGGGGTGGATCCCCCCTCGGTGGTCAGGGTGGCGTCCATGCCCGTCAGCTTGACGGTCGAGCCGTTCAACGCCGCCTCGATCTCTGCGGCCAGTTGCAGCTCCGCCTGGTTCACCGGGGCCCCTTCTCCCCCTTTCACATTGAGTCCCAGTTTGCTTTTTTGCAGCTTGACGCTCTTGCCGTCCCCGGAGAGCACCACCGTGGTGGTCACCGTCAGGGTGGCCCGGGTGGCCGGTTTGGCCCGTTCCACGTCGGTTTTCAGCTCCAAAGCCACCGGTTGACCCGGGCTCAAAGCCCCGGTGGAGAGCGTGACCCCCTTGAAGAGGTATTGCGCTCCGCTGACCCCGTTGCTCCAGGTCACCTGGGAGTTTTTGATCTCCACCCCCGCCAGGGTGATGGACTCCAGTCCCATGCCTCCCCCTGCCGTGGGCGCGGCGGGCGTGACGGCGGCGGGCGGGGTGGGGGTCGCCTGGCCGGTTGGGGCGGTTTTCGGATCCCCCTTGGCCGCCGCCGGAGGGGGTGTCGCCTTGCCGGCGCCGGTCAGATCCTCCCAGTTGGCCCGGCCCTTGGCGTCTTTGGCCAGCTTCAGCACCAGACCATCCACCGTGATCTTGTCCGCCTCCAGGCGTTTGGAGAGCAGGGGCATCAGCTGGGCCCGCACCTCCAGTTGTTGCACCCTGGCCATGGGGTCGCTGCCGAAACCCGGCGCATCCCCCACAACCACATCCGTCAGGGCGACACCGGCCCAGGGAAAGATCGACAGCTTGATCGTCCCGTTCACCGTCACCTCCCGTCCGGTTTTCTCCTTGATCAATTTGGTGATCTCCCCCTTGAACTGGTTGGGATCCACCAGCATGGGCACGGCGACCACCGCACCCAGAATGAGGACGACGGGTATGGCGAGAATCAGGAGCAGTTTTTTCATGGAATATCCCCGCAAGCAGGCTTAAAGATGATCAGACAGAAAACGCTCCTGGGCATCTAACCACGTTGCGGTTTGGGATTCAACATCATTTGCAGCAATGAGTTACCCCAGGGGCTTTTTTCTCGAATCCGTAGAGAAACTCCCGGTTGCCCGCCGGGCCGAGCACCGGGGAGGGGAGAATCTGGCGTGTGGTCAGACCGAGGGCGGCTCCGGCGGCTTGCACCCGTTCGATGGCCTGCTGGTGCGACAAAGGATCGGTGATCACGCCCCCTTTTTCCACCATCTCCCGGGGCAGTTCGAACTGGGGCTTGATCAGCGCCACCCCTTGTCCTTCCTCCCGCAGGCAGGCCACCGCCGCAGGCAAAGCCAGAGTGAGGGCCATGAAACTGATATCCATGGTGAGAAAATCCACCAAACCCGGCAGATCCCTTGGCGACAGATGGCGTATGTTGCAACGGTCCATCACCACCACCCGGGGATCCTGGACCAGTTTCCAGGCCAGTTGTCCATAGCCCACATCCACGGCAAACACCCGGGCGGCCCCCCGGGACAACAGCAGATCGGTGAATCCCCCCGTCGAGGCCCCCACATCCAGACAGACCCGTCCGGTCACGTCCAGAGCCATTCCCTCCAACGCGGCGACCAGTTTGAGAGCGCCCCGGGATACCCAGGGCAGGGGGGGATCTTTCAGACGGATGAGGGCGCTTTCCGGCACCCGGAAGCCGGGCTTGAGCTGGGGATGGTCGTTGACCAGAACCTTGCCGGTCATGATCAATCCCACGGCGGTGGGCAGATCCGTGGCCATGCCCCGGGCAAGCAGCAGATGATCCAGGCGTTGGGCCATGGTGGGAGTGCCGGAGACGGGAATTATCTGGCCAGAAGCTTCTTGATGCGCCCGACCAGACCGTCGGCGTCCAGTTCCAGTTCGGCGCGGAGTTCCGTCTGGGTGCCATGGGGAATGAATCGGTCCGGCAGACCCCAGACCCGGATGACAAGACCCCTGTCGAGAATGCCGTCTTCGGCCAGAAACTCCAGTACCGCCGCGCCGAAGCCTCCCAGGGTGGTGTTCTCCTCCAGGGTGATCAGGGCCTTGGCCCGGGCCGCCTGGCGGATCAGTTGGCCATCCAGGGGTTTGACGAAACGGGCGTCGAACACCCCGACGGAGATTCCCTCTTTTTCGAGCCGCAGGGCGGCCTGCAACGCCACATGCACCGGCTGACCCACAGCCAGCAGGGCCACGTCCGTCCCTTCCCGCAGGGTGCGTCCCACTCCGACCGGCAGAACCTTCATCGTCTCCGGAGGGAGATTCAAGGCCGATCCCCGGGGATAGCGCAGGGCCACCGGTTTTCCCAGCGAGACCGCCGTGGCCAGCATGTGACGCAGTTCGTTCTCGTCCGCCGGAGCCATGATCACCAGATCCGGAATGGCACGCAGAAAGGTCAGATCGTAGGCTCCCGCGTGGGTGGGTCCATCGGCCCCCACCAGTCCGGCCCGGTCCAGGGCGAACACCACCGGCAGCTTTTGCAGCACCACGTCGTGAATCAGTTGATCATAAGCCCGCTGCAGAAAGGTGGAGTAGATGGCCACCACCGGAATGTACCCCTCGCAGGCCAGACCTGCGGCAAACGTGACCGCATGCTGTTCGGCGATGCCCACATCGAAAAAGCGATCCGGGAACCGTTCGTTGAATTCGCTCAGCCCGGTTCCCTCCGGCATGGCCGCGGTGATGGCCATGATGCGCGGATCCTTGCGGCCCAGTTCCACCAGGGATTCGGCGAAAACCTGGGTGTAGGAGGGGGACACATCCTTGGCTGGCATCACCCCCTTGCGCCGGTCGAAGGGGTTCACCCCGTGATAGGTGCAGGGATTGTTTTCCGCCGGGGAGAAACCCTTGCCCTTTTTGGTGACCACATGCACCAGAATCGGGCCGGGGAGTTGACGCACGTTGCGCAAGGTGGGCAGCAACTGGTTGAAATCATGACCGTCGATGGGACCGAAATAGTCGAAACCCAGCTCCTCGAACAGGGTGCCCGGGGTGAGCATCCCCTTGACGTGTTCCTCGGCCTTGCGGGCCGCGTCCAGCAGGGGCGGGGAGATCCGTCCCAGCACCCGGCCCGTGCCCCCCTTGAAGCGGGTGTACATCGGTCCGCTCATGATGCGGCTCAGATAGGCGGAAAAGGCCCCCACATTGGCGGAAATCGACATCTCGTTGTCGTTGAGGATCACCACCAGATTGACCTGTTTCTGGTAGTCCCCCGCATTGTTGAGAGCCTCGAACACCATGCCAGCGGTCATGGCGCCGTCGCCGATCACCGCGATGGAACGGCGTTTGATCCCCAGATGCCGACTGGCCATGGCCATGCCCAGGGCCGCGGAGATGGAGGTGGAGGAGTGACCGGCCCCGAACGGATCATAGGGGCTCTCCCCCCGGTTGGTGAAGCCGGAGAGACCGTGCCTCTGGCGCAGGGTGGACATCCGCTCCCGACGGCCAGTAAGGATCTTGTGGGGATAGGATTGATGCCCCACATCCCAGATCAGACGGTCGTCCGGGGTTTCGAAGATGTAATGCAGGGCGATGGTCAACTCCACCACCCCGAGGCTGGCCCCCAGATGACCCCCGGTTCTGGATACGGTGTCGATGGTGAAATCCCGCAGCTCGTCGGCCAACTGGCGCAGGGAGGATTCCGGCAGGGCGCGGAGCTGAGAAGGTTCTTGAATGGTACGCAACAAGGAATGCATGATTTTCGTCCGTCAGTGGGTCCGGTCCAGAAGTTGGCTTGCCAGCGCCCGCAACGGATCGGCGGCTGACGGGAAGGATGACAGGGCCTCCATGGCCTCGTCCACCATGTTCCGCGCCTCCTGACGGGCCTGGGGCAGACCCATCAGGGCTGGATAGGATGCCTTGTTTTTTTTCTGGTCGTTGCCCGGGCTTTTGCCCATGATCCGTTTGTCGCCTACCACGTCCAGGATGTCGTCGGTGATCTGGAAAGCCAGTCCGAACGCCTCTCCGTACCGGTTGAGATGACGGATCGCCGTCTCATCGGCCCCGCCCAGGGTGGCGCCGATCAGGCAGGCGGCCCGGATCAGGGCGCCGGTCTTGTGAATGTGAATGTTTTGCAGTTCCGCCAGGGTGATTTCCCGGTTTTCTCCCTGAATGTCCAGCATCTGTCCGCCCACCATGCCGTGAATCCCCGCGTCCCGGGCCAGTTGGGCGATCATCGCCAGCACCGCGCCGTCGCTCCGACCGGCAATCGGGGTGGAGGCCAGTTCGAAGGCGAAGGTCAACAGGGCGTCTCCGGCCAGAATGGCCGTGGCCTCGTCGAAGGCCTTGTGACAGGTGGGCACCCCCCGGCGCAGGTCGTCATCGTCCATGGCCGGCAGATCGTCGTGAATCAGGGAGTAGGTGTGGATGCACTCCATGGCGCAGGCAAAGGGGAGCAGATCCGCGACCCTGCCGCCCACCGCCTCAGCCGAGGCCAACACCAGAATCGGCCTCAACCGTTTCCCCCCCCCGCCGAGCAGACTGTGCCGGATCGCCGCGTTGAGCCGTTGCGGCGGCTTCTGCCCGGAAGGAATCAGGGACTCCAGGTGCTTTTCCACCAACAGCTTGCGATCATCCAGATAGACATGCAATTCAAAAGGGGTCATGGCACGGTGGATCCTTCCCCGTGGGTGGACAACAGCTCCTCGATGCGTTTCTCGGCGGCGTCCAGACGCCCCTGGCAGTGCCGGGAGAGTTTCATCCCCTCCTCGAAGGCGGCCAGTCCCTCTTCCAGAGGGAGATCCCCCTGCTCCAGACGATGGACAACCTCCTCCAGACGGCTCAGGGCATGTTCAAAGTCGAGTGAACTGATTGTGTTCATGGGTTTTTTCTACGCACTCTTGGTTCCGGATTAATGCAACAGACAATTCATCCTAACACCTTTGTGCGTGAGGAAGCAATCATCGATGGTGGGGAATTTGGTAACGATTCGTCAAGGACGGATCCCGGGCAGGGCCATGGGATCGACCCTGGCCCCCCGCACCAGCACCCCCCAATGGAGATGGGGGCCCGTGGCCCGTCCGGTCATGCCGATGGTGCCGAGGGTGGTTCCGGCCTCCAGCCACTCCCCCTGGCGCACCAGCATTTTGTCCAGATGGGCATACAGGGAGATCACCCCGTGCCCGTGATGCACCAGCAGGGTGTTGCCGGTGAAGAAGTAGTCCTGACCCGCCAGGATCACGGTTCCCGGAGCGATCACCGTCACCGGAGTTCCCTTGGTCGCGGCGATGTCCACGCCGTTGTGGCGTTTGCGGGGTTGACCGTTGAGGATCCGCTGACTGCCGAATACCCCGGAAAAACGCCCGGTGGCCGGTTGGCGGAACCCCTTCTCAAAGCCGGTGCGTCCTTCCCGGATCTTCAGGGCCGCGTTGATGGTTTCGGTCTCCCGGGTGGCCCGGGACATGTCCGGCTGGTCCAGATCGACCTTCTTTTTGGGCAGATCGATGCGCTCCTCCTGGTATTGCCGCTTCGGCACGCTCAGGGTGCGGGTGAGGGTTTCCGGCGCCCCCCCGGGAGGGGTGACCACCACCTGCAGGGTGACGCTTTTGGGTTGTCGTTCCATGTCCAGGGCGACGATGCCAACGCCCTGGGGGGTGATGGGAAAACTCTCCTGATCCAGCTTGCCGACAAACCGGGCGCCAGGGGGAAACTCCCGGACATGCATCAGCACCGCCATGCCGGGATGCAGTTCCCCGGAGAACTCCAGAGATGCGGCGGTCACGGGTCGGGCCAGAAACAGGCATCCGACCACACCGCACCACAGCAACACCCGTTGCAGAAAAACGTTCATCCGGACTCCTGAATGTTGAGCACCTGGACCGTGAGCGTCCCTTTGGCCAAAGTCACCCGCAACTCCGCGCCCGGGGGAAAACGGCTGGCATCCCGGGCGATGGTCCCGGAGGCATCTTGAACCAGGGCGTAACCCCGGGTCAACACGCGCAGTGGCGAAATGGCGTCCAGACGGGTTTGGAGCAGTTGCTGCTGTTCCCGGTAACGGTGCATCACCCGGCCCGACAGCCCGGCGAGTGTCCGGTCCAGATGGGCAAGCCGGGTGGCCGGCAAGGCCAGGGGGCGACCCCGACCCCGGGTCGCAAGCCGGCTGCTTGTGTGGCTGGCGGAGTGGCGGGCCCGGGAGAGCAGAGCCTGCATGGCCCCGGTCAGCCTTTGCTGCAACTCATCGCAGCGCATCCGGGCCTGTTCGATGCGGCGGCGTGGAT